>DASSAV010000485.1:0-2905 GCA_035699265.1 Rhodothermales bacterium | reverse complement strand
AAGCGTCCCGAAGCCAACCGGTGCCTCGACGCGCTTCGCGTTCTTTTATGGAGGGCATTGTCACGGGTAGGGCAGTGTTATTTACCGTATGGGAATATTTACGATACCATATGGGATAAGTTCCAGCAAGTATCTATCGCAAATCCTGTGGCTGGTTGACGTTGCGCAACGGGTCAGCCGGTACGGGTATCTCGGTGACGGGAGCGGTGCGCGACAGCAGCGCATGCAAGGCATGGCGCTGTGCATTGAGGGCCGCTTCGACCTCGCCGATCACGTCGCGCGGGTACAAGGCGCAGAGGGGGTGCAGGTGCCCGTCCGGCCCGCGGGCGACGACGGGGCCGTCGGCATTCAGGCGGGCGGCCAGGAGGGTGCGAAGGACGTCTTCCGTAAGGAACGGCATGTCGCAGGCGACGGCGAGGAGCCAGGGGGTGGGGCAGCGGAGGAGACCCGCGTGCAGGCCCGCGAGCGGTCCAGTAGCGGGGTACCGGTCGCAGACGTGCTCTACCGGCAGGCCGGTATCGGCACCTGGGGTCCTGACGCTGACGAGCACGCGCTCCACTACGGGTTCGAGCGTTTCGTAGACGTGGGCGATCATGGGGCGGCCTGCTACGACGTGTCGGGCCTTGTCGCTCCCGAAGCGGCGGCTCTCTCCTCCTGCCAGGATGAGGCCGGTTACGTCAGGCGCTTTCGGCATTCTTTTCTCCACCGTGCTCCGCCAGCACATCGTCGATCCAGGTGTAGGCGGCCATCATGCGGGGGAAGCCGAGGGTGGTGGTGGCGAGCACGGCGGCGTGGCGGCGTTCGCCGGGTGTACAGCCCGCGTCGAGTGCTTTGCGGGCGTGCTCGGCCCCCTCGTGCTGCATACCAATGGCAATACTGAGCTTGACGAGCTGCGCCGTCCGGCCGTCGAGCGGACCGTCGGCTAACGAAAAAACCGCCTTGTGTGATTGCACAAGGCGGTCTTGATGTCGGGGCGGCGGGATTTGAACCCACGACCTCTTCGTCCCGAACGAAGCGCGCTACCGGGCTGCGCCACGCCCCGAGTCTGGACCACCTAAACGCCCGGTCGCCTGGTAGGGTTTCGAATATACACGAAGAAACGCTGCACCTGCCAGGCTTTCCGTGACCTGCTTCAATCTTTGAGCTTTTTACACACGCCAGTCGTAGTTCGGGATCTGACTACCGTCCGGCAAACTGTTCGTACATCTCGTCGATCAACGGGGCATATTTTTTCTCGATCAGTTTCCGCCTCGGCTTCAGCGTCAGCGTCAGGAGTTCATTCTCAAATGTAAAAGGCTCAGGTAAGAGGCGGAAATCCCGGATCTTCTCGTGTGCGGCGGCAGCGCGGGAATAGCTTCGAAACTCCTGTTCGAACAGCGCACGGATCGGCTTGCTGGCCAGCAGATCCGATTCGCCGGCGTAATGGATTGCGTGCTCCCGGGCATAGTGCTCGAGCGCATCCATCTTCGGCACCACGAGCGCCGTCAGAAATTCACGGCCCTCGCCGATCACGACGATCTGCTCGATCCACGGGACGGTCTTAAACTGTTCCTCGATGGGTCCGGGGTAGATGTTCTTTCCGCCCGCTGAGACCATCATGTGCTTGATGCGGTCGGTGATGACCAGGTACCCGTCGTCGAAACGTCCTACGTCGCCCGTGTGGTACCATCCGTCCGGATCGATGGCTTCCCGGGTGGCCTCCTCGTTTTTCCAGTAGCCCTTCATGATGTTCGGACCTCTGGCGAGGATCTCGCCTTCCTCGGACATGAGGGTGGACGGATACTCGTCGCCGCTCTGTTGTGCGATGATGGTTCCATCGTTCAGACGCTGGATGCCTACCGTGCTGCCAGGGATGACGTGCCCCACGGAGCAGTATCGCGGCCGGCCGTAAGGGTTGATCGTGAGGATCGGGGCCGTTTCGGTCAGCCCATAACCTTCAATGATGGTGATATCGGCAGCCTCGAAGAACTCGCCGATCGCCTTCGGAAGAGCAGCCCCGCCCGACACCGCAAACCGGAGATTGCCGCCCAGCCGCTCGTGCAACTTGGCGAACACGAGGCGGAACGCCAGGCTGTACTGAGCGCGCAGGAGCGGACCCGCCGAGCGCCCCTGTCGCCGCAACTCGGCCCTTTGTTTTCCAACGCCGACCGCCCAGTTGAAAATGCGTTTCTTTGTCGACGATCCCTCTTCCACTGATTTTGCAATCGCATTGTACACCTTTTCGAAGAGGGCCGGCACGGAGATCATTACCGTGGGCCTGACCTCCACCAGATTCCGGCTCACGGCGTCGATGCTCTCCGCGTAGGTGATCTGCGCGCCGCAGCCGAGGCACACCACGTATCCCGCCGTCCGCTCGAACGAGTGGCAGAGCGGGAGAAAGGACATGTGGTGGTCCTCCGGACCGAACGGGATGCGGGTGAGTGCATTTCGGGCGTTGGTGCAGAAGTTCTCGTGTGTCAGCATCACCCCTTTGGGGCGGCCTGTCGTGCCGGAGGTGTAAATCAGCGCACTCAGATCATCCGGTTGCACTGCCTCCCCAAGTTGCCGCAAAGCCGCCTCGTGTTCCAGCCAGTACCGGGTGCCTCCGGCCAGTGCCTCATCCCACGCAACCACATACTCCGGATGATCTTTCTGCAACTCACTCATAGCGACGATCCGCTCCAGTTCCGGACAGTCCGCGAAGACTTGCTCCGCTTTCTTGAGTTGGATAGCGGTCGAGACGACGAACACCTTCGCGCCTGCATCCTTCAGGATGTAGCCCACCTGTGCAGGTGGGAGCGAGGTGTACAGGGAGACATTCACTCCCCCCAGGATCTGGGTTGCCATGTCGGTGACGGCCCATTCCGGACGGTTCTCGGACAAGATGGCCACGCGGTCGCCAGGGCGGACGCCGCTCTCGTGCAGG
>DASSAV010000484.1:0-4564 GCA_035699265.1 Rhodothermales bacterium | reverse complement strand
CGTCTGGGCGGCCGATCCCTGCGGAGTGCCGAGATACGGTGTCCCGATCGTAATGAGACGATGCACACGGTCGGCGCTCTCCGGGTAGGTCCGCAGATAAAGGCTCCCCACGATGCCTCCGTTCGAGTGGCCTATGAGGTCTACTTCACACGAGCGGGCCAGGCTATCCGTGCCGCTCGTGAGCACGTTCACGAGTGCACGCAACTGGGCGGAAAGGTCGACCGCGCTCCGTCGCCAGTCGTTCGCGAACCGCCAGAGATCCAGCGTCGCGCCTTGCCTGTTATAGGCATCACCCGGAAAGCCTGCCGCCTCGAAGTGGGTGAAGATGGGCCCGTACGGTAGCGGCTCTTTAACATCGAAAGGTAACTCCATTTCCTCAAGGGCCCCTGCGACCTCGGTGGGCTCCAAGTCCTGCCCGCTCGCGTCCATGCGAAGACGATACAGCAGATCGTTTTTCTCGGCATCGGACGAAATCAGAGTCGGCAGCCAGAGGGATGTGCCGTCAGCAGCTTTCAGCCAGGACCCACCGGCACCTGGTATCACGACGACCGGGCGCCGGAGTTGGCTTAGCTCAGACGTATTACCGTCTGCGTCCGTAGCTGTGGCCGTGATGAGTGTCCCGGTGGGTAGCCCATCCAGCGTAACTGCGAAATGGCCATTCCAATCGGCGACGCCATGCGCGATGGGCTCTACGCTTCGCGCGAAGTAGCGCCCGCGTCCGCTACCGGACGCAGTGACCTTGTAGATGACGACCGTGGCAAGCGGCCGCGTCAATCCCTCCACCTGATCCGCTTTCAGCCTCGTAATCCGCGGAGGCGGAAGCTGGTTATTGGGAAACTCCACGGACTGCTCCGCCCAGGCGGTGCATGTCGGCCCGTCGCCCCCGAGGTCGAGAGGTACGCCCGTAACCTGGTCGGCCAGCCAACTGTCGGGCACCTCCAGCACGTTCTTGAGCACGCGAATGCCCCGGGTGCGCTCGCCCCATATGGTCACCCCGCCAGCGATGTGGTTCATGTCGAGTTCGTCGAGCCCGCCGATGGTCGCGTTGGTGGCACCACCCCCGATGAAGATGCCGCCGGCGGCGTTTCGCTGAAGTGTTTGACCCTCTTTGTCCCGGTAACCGATCTGGTTACGCTCAACCACGTGGCCCGTACCGGTCACGAAGCGGATGCCGTATCCGCCGAACGAATGGATCACCATGCGCCGGATGGTCACGCTGTCGGAAAACACCGTGAGGCCGTCGGTCGAATCTGCGAGGCTGCCGTCGATCTCAACGGCGCCCGCAGGCTGGGTAGAGGCGTCCAGAATGGCCGGTTCGAAGAGGGTCGGAAGGGCTGTAGCGGGTTGTATGACGGGCACGTCGGAGCGTGCCGAGCCGTCGTCCTGGCGGATGTCGAACCGGATCATCTGCAGGCCGGCCTGCTTGTTGGCCTCCTCGATGGCGGCGCGCAGCGTACACTGGCGGCCTTCCTCAGCAGCATCGCTGTCGCAGACGCCATCGCCCGGAATCAGGTCGGATTCGTCCCCGTCCCGGTTCACGATGAGGTCAGTCGCAGCGAACAGCTTCAGGCGAAAGGCTTCTTTCTTTCCCGTCGCTCCATTAATGCCCTGCCCTGTTACCCAGCCATTATTACTTATGGCGTACGCGGCGATGATCCTGTCACCCGGCCCCAGGAGAGCGCTCGCCAGGCCTTGCAACACGTAGGCCGTCCCGTCCTGCCAGAGCGTGGCGACTTCGTCGCTGCCGGATCTGCTCGAGCCTACGATCTGGCCGAAGTCGTTGATGCCGAATGGCTCCGAGAAGACGTATCCGGCGGGGTTCGTGAGCAGGGTATACGCCGCACCATCCCATACGAATCCCTGATCGGTGGACAAATCGGAAGTCCACAACTCGCCGACGATGTGGCCTGCTGCATTGATAGCATTTGGCACCGTGGCATCATAACTGCTCGCCCCAGGATAGCGTATCGTGTTGTCCGGTTCGATAATCAGGAGTTCATCAGATGATGAATTGAGATTATACGAGCCCGCCATTTGGCCACGGCTGTTCACGGCCTCGACGCTCGACCTTTCGGGCATGCCGATGTCGTCCAGCACGTCGAGCGTACCATCCGGATACCAGCGAAAGGGTATTCCGTTGGCTTCACCTACCGTCATGTACCCCATGGCGACGCCCTTTGAGTCGATGCCGATCGCCGTGGAATAGCCGTCCGAATCCAGAATGGTGATCTTCCCGGTCGTATCCGTTCGGAAAGCACGTATGTATTCGGTCACCTCAGATGCCGGGGTGTAATAATCCCCGGTGTAATAATGCCCGGTTACCTCGCGACGCTCATTGATCGCGGAGGCAGATGACCCGCCGGAATACGCGCTGTACGGGGCTTGCATTACATACGGTACGCCATCAATGAAAAAGAACGCCTGCGTGTAGCCGACGAAATCGGCAGTCCCGACTACGTCCCCGGCGCTGTTGATGGAGTTCCCGGTTGCCCTCTCGGCGTCAAACGTACCCAGCCACTCGAAACGCTCGGCGGCGGGCGGCGGCAACTGCTCCTGCGCCGAGGCGGGAGCCGATACGAGCACTAGCCCGGCAATCGCCGCCAGCAGCAGCTTTTTGGATCCTGCACGGAACGAAGCCCTCCGGCTCAAACGAGCCGACACACGGACAGGGGATTGCGGCATCACGGCCTTCTCCATCGTTGGTTGCACGGACACAAGCAACAGACCACTTCCCCGGAACCGTCCAACACCGTCTTTAGCCGCGCTCCGGAGGAGGGGTCAAATATGGTACTTTCCTGTACGTAGAATCAACCCATGCCTGTTTTTTGAATTGACCATTGGCTGCTCACCTGTTCAAAACAAAAGAGGGATGAGCAGATGTCGCAGTGAATGCCGCCCACGCCGATTGCCGCGTCCTGATATGGCTGGACGGCGGAAGGGTGATCGTGGGATTCGAGCTCGAACGCGACCGCCAGGCCATGGCTGAGCGCCGGGTCCAGTGTCAATTCAGGCTCGCATGCTTTCGGCCCGGGAGCAGGTGCGTTGGCTTGCACCGGGATCATCCGTGCGGCCGACCCGTGCATTTCCTATACGAAGTGGGTTCGTGCTGGAAGCGATGTCGGCGGGCCAGGCTATCGAGACTGATTTAATCACCAAACGTCCCATGTCGCTATGGAAAGCATTCCTTTTGACGAGGCGAGGGCCGAGGTCTTCGCTGAGAACACATTAACCATGTTCAACCACGGCGCTACCGCGCTGATGGTCTCGATCGGGCATCGTACCGGGCTGTTCGACACGATGGAGCAGCTCCCATCCTCGACCAGCCATCAGATCGCTGAGGCTTCGGGCTTGAATGAGCGCTACGTCCGTGAGTGGCTCGGCGCCATGACGACCGCCGGCATTACGGAATACCGGCGTGCAGACGACGCGTACCGGCTACCTCCCGAACACGCGGCCTTCCTGACCCGGGCATCGTCGCCGAACAACCTGGCTGCCTTCGCGCAATACTTCGCGGTTCTGGGCGGCGTCGAAGACGAAGTCGTGGAGGCTTTCACGACCGGCGCCGGTGTCCCGTACTCGTCCTACAATCGGTTCCACGAAGTCATGGCGGAGGACAGCGGCCAGACGGTCCTCCCCGCCCTGAAGGAACACATCCTGCCCCTGGTGCCGGGATTGGTGGAACGCATGGAGGCGAGTATCAGCGTGCTGGACGTGGGCTGCGGCAGCGGCCGCGCCCTCAACCTCATGGCGGAGCTATTCCCCCGAAGCCGCTTCACGGGATACGATTTTTCAGATGAGGCGATCTCCAGGGGACGTGCGGAGGCGGAAGCGAAGGATCTCGGCAACGTCGAACTGAGCGTCCGAGATGCGGCCGAGCCTTTCGAAGACGGGGCCTTCGATCTCATTACGGCTTTCGACGCCATCCACGATCAGGGCAGGCCCGCGGAGGTGCTGCGGAACATCCATGCGGCGCTCAAGCCCGGCGGGACCTTCCTCATGCAGGACATCGCAGGCTCCAGCCACGTGTACAACAACCTGGAGCATCCGGCAGGGCCTCTGCTCTACGCCATCTCCTGCATGCACTGCATGTCCGTATCCCTGGCGGCCGGCGGCCCCGGCCTCGGTGCGATGTGGGGGAAGGAAAAGGCCCTGGAGATGCTCGGAGAGGCCGGGTTCCGCGACGTCCGCGTGGAGCAACTCCCGCACGATTTCCAGAACTATTATTACATCATGCACAAGCAGGACGTGTAGGCCCGATCCGCTCTGAACCCGAGATCCCGCATCTCAGCGGCTGGCGTATACGCTGGTCTTCCCGTCCTTCGTGAAAGCCACTACGTCGTAGTGTTCGGCGGGGCTGCCGGGGACCTCCATGCCGGGTGAGCCGGTGACCATGCCCGGAACGGCGAGCCCCGCAATTGCGGGTTTCTCCTTCAACATTTTTTTGACCAGGTCAGCCGGAACGTGCCCCTCGACGACGTACCCGTCCACGACGGCCGTATGGCAGGATGCGAGCGGCATGAGGACGCCGAGCTGCGACTTCATGGGCGAGACGCTCGGCATGTCC
>DASSAV010000483.1:0-11103 GCA_035699265.1 Rhodothermales bacterium | reverse complement strand
CGGTGATCGCCACGCGTCGCATCCGTCGTCCGGCATCAGATACGTTTCTCACCTCGCGGCCAGACGGAGCATGAAGGTTCGCATCGGCCACATCGTCGCTCCCCGGAGCTTCCGGGTGCTCGTGGGCCTCGGCCTGCTGGCTGGCAGCGCCGTGTTGCCGGCCCCCGCGCAGGCGCAGCGGCCCTTCGTCGTCCACGATCCCTTCTACCGGGGCGAGACCGCCCGCCGCGCCTTCTTCGACGGGTACGCGTTCACGACCGAACTTTCCTACCGCTCGCCGTCGGAGCAGTCGATCCGCCCCGATCCCCTCGGCCTGAGCTTCCGCCTGGAATACCAGATCTCGTCCAGCATCGACCTGGGCGCAATCCTGGATGCAGCAGGCACGAACGGTGGCAGAACCCTCGACCTGAGCTGGCTTACCCTCAAGTATTATCACACGGAGGAGAACACCGACTACGCCTTCAGGGTTGCCGTCGACCCCTCGCTGGACGGCCGTCTCGGCAACCCGCAGATGGACGCCGCTTTCATCTCTACAACCCTCATGGCCCCTAACCTGTCGTCGGATTACGCGGTCGGACTGCGCCGCGTCCGCCTCGGCTATGAGGAATTGATCGCGCGCAACCTCGATGCCGATGCGGCGGCCGACATCCCCCAGCAAGTACGGACGACGGAGATCGTCTACACCCGTGCGCTCGGGTGGGAATTCCACACGATGGCGCAGTATTCACTCCTCCTGAACCCGGCCCGCAGCAACGTCTTCCTGTCCGGACTGTTTTACCTGGGCCAGTACGACATCGTACGCTCGTCGCTGAGCGGGAATCCGGACCAGTCCGGCGGCGTCGAGGCCGGCGCGGAGAATATGGCCGGCAGCGACGCTGAGGAACAGGGCCTCGAAAAGCACCACGCAGGCGCCCTGTGGATTCGTTCCGGAATCGAGTACAATCGCCCGAGCTACCAGATCGCGCCGTTCGTGAGCTACGCCGTGAAGCAGTGGAGTCCCGAAGACGATGCCAGCCCGGCCCGGCTCAGCTTCGGCCTCCGGTTTATGCTCCGGTAACGGCTCCGTCCCGCGACCCGGCGCTCCTGGTCCATCCGACTTTTCCCTGCTCCACCTGATGCGCATCGGCGTTCTCTCCGATACCCACGGTTACTTCCATCCCGAACTGCCCACCTTTCTCGACGGCGTCGATCTCATCCTCCACGCGGGCGACGTCGGCACACCGGACGTGCTCGACCGGCTCGAAACGCTGGCGCCCGTTCGGGCGGTCTGGGGCAACGTCGACGGGCAGAACATCCGACGCCGCGTGCCGGAGGACCAGCATTTCGAAGTGGAAGGGCTCCGCTTCTGGATGACGCACATCGGCGGCAAGCCGGGGCGGTGGGATAGGCGCGTCGGCCCGCAGCTTCGCCAGGACCCCCCGGACGTCTTCGTGTGCGGCCACAGCCACATTCTCCGTATCGAGCGTGTGTCCACCCTCGGCGGGATGCTCTTCATGAACCCGGGCGCGGCCGGACGGCAGGGCTTCCACCAGGTGAAGACGTGCGTGCGCCTCGGTATCGAGGATGGTGCGCTCACCGAAGCGGAGGTGATTCACCTGGACGAAGGTTAAGCGGATCATCGACCTGACGCGGCCAGACCTGTCGTAACTTGAGACGGTCCAACGTATTCATTCTCTACCCCGATGCCAGATTCTATCTCGCGCACGCAACGCACCGAGCGGTTCGACCTGAATGCGCTCTATGAAACCAGCCGCTTGCTGAGCGCCTCTCTGGATCTGGAGTTCGTGTTGAACAACCTGCTGCTGACGGCCATGAGCAAGCTGCTCGTCACGCGAGGGGCCGCTTTCCTGTTCGATCCGCTACACCAGGCCTATCGCCTGGCATCCGCCAAGGGAATCGTCGACTTCGATCCGGACCTGCTGGTGCACCTGGACGACATGCCGACAGACCGGATCCTGCAAGGCGAAGAGGTCCCACAGCCCCTCGCCTGCCATCGGATCGAACTGGTCCTGCCGGTCCGGTACGGGCACCGGGAGATCGGCCTGATCGCACTGAGCAAGAATGCCATTCGGCAGCCGTTCGAGAAGGCGGAACTGGAGTTCATCCAGTCCCTGGTCAACATGTCTTCTGCCGCCGTCCACAACTCGCTCATGGTCGAGGAGTTACAGCAGGCAAACCGGGACCTGGACGGCAAGGTTCAGCAGCTCAACACACTATTCGACCTCTCCCAGGAGTTCAACGCCACCGTAGACCGCGAACGGCTCGTAAAGACCCTTTCGTTCGCCCTGATGGGACAGATGCTGGTGGGCAAGTACCTGTTCCTCCTAAGGCGGACCGTTACCGTAAACGGCGTCCCGGACGGGGAGGAACTGAATGTGATCACCTCGCGGGGCATTCAGGACGCCGTTCTGGAACGTGAGGTCGTTTCCGAGCTGTGCGGGCGGACGGAACTGCTCATGCTGGATGGCGAGGTGGCGCCTGAATGGGAAGGACTGAAGCGTCGTGGGCTGTCGGTCGTCATTCCACTGCTACAGCAGGGTGAGCCGTGCGGTATGCTCTGCCTGGGGCCGAAGCTCACCGGCCAGCCGTACGGGCCGGACGACATCGAGTTTCTCTACTCGCTCGGCAACCTCGCCCTCGTGTCGATCCAGAACTCGTACCTCGTGGAAGAGCAGATCGAGCGGGAACGGCTGGAGGAAGAGATGCGGCTGGCCCGGTCGATTCAGGAAAAGCTCCTGCCGCAACAGCTCCCGGAGTTGGCCGGGGTGGACGTAGCCACCCTCGCGCTGCCCAGTAGGCTCGTCGGCGGCGACTACTTCGACGTGGTGAAGCTGGAAGGCCCGCGCATGCTCGTCGCCGTCGGCGACGTGACCGGGAAGGGCGTCCCGGCGTCGCTCCTCATGGCGAACCTTCAGGCGTGCCTCCACATGCTGCTGCCGATGGATCTCAGCCTTGCTGAGGCGGCGCAGCACATAAACCGGGTCATCTGTGACAACACCACGTCGGACAAGTTCATTACGTTCTTCTTCGGCTTCTACAATGCGGAGTTACGCAGCCTCACGTACGTAAATGCGGGGCACAACCCGCCCATGCTGGTCCGGGCGGACGGAACGTTGGAGCTTCTCGAAACGGGCGGCTTGCTCCTGGGGGTCATGCGGGGACTGCCGTACGAGCAGGGCACGGTGAACCTGTCGCCAGGCGACGTGCTCGTGCTCTTTACCGACGGCGTCACCGAGGCCATGAGCCTGGAAAATGCGGAGTACGGGGAGGAGCGGCTGGAGCAGGTGCTGGTCGCGCACCGGCACGAACCGGCGCACGCCATCCTCGATACCGTCTACCACGACATCCGGCAGTTCACGAGCAACCGCCCCATGCTCAGTGACGACCTCACGATGGTCGTGTTGAAGATGACCGAATGACGCCTGTGCGCAGACGCTTTCACGCCACTTGCCCGACCCGTTCTGCCCGGCTGGCCTCGAACACCGCCGTGAGCATCTCCCGGTCCGCGTCAGTGAGCGGGATCTCGCGGCGGGCCATGACGGCTTCTGCCACCGCGAGGGCCTTATCGAGGCGGTACTCCGAAAAGCCGTCCCTCGGGCTGCCCCAGGAGAAGGAAGGCAGGTAGCGCGGGGGGAAGTCTGAGCCATACAGGTTGCAGAAGACGCCGATCACCGTGCCCGTGTTGAACATCGTGTTGATCCCGCACTTGGAGTGGTCGCCCATGATGAGCCCGGCAAACTGGCGGCCGGTCGACTCGTACTGCCCCGTCGCGGGGTCGTACATGCTCACGATCCCGTAGTCGTTCTTCAGGTTGGAGTTGTTCGTGTCGGCGCCCAGGTTGCACCAGCGGCCGAGATAGGCATTCCCGAGATATCCGGAATGGGCTTTGTTGGTGTAGGAGTGAAATACGCTCTCGTGGACCTCCCCGTTCACCTTGCATCCCGGCCCGAACGCGGACGCCTCCACGTCGGCCACCGTCTTGATCTCGGAGTGCGGGCCGACGTAGAGCGGGCCGCGCAGGATGGCGTTCTCCCGGATGTGGCAGTCGCGGTCGATGTAGATGGGGCCGCCCTCCGCGCTCAGGATGGCGCCGGCGCGCACCGTCACGCCGGGAGCGATGTAGATGTGTTCCCCGTCCACCATGACCGCTCCGGGTTGGACCGTAACGCCGGGCCGTTCGTAGATGTTGTACCCGCTGGTGAGGGCGTCGTAGTCACGGTGGAGGGCCGGTACGAGTTCGTCCATCAGGTGCCACAGCCGGCCGATGAGCCGCGCGCCTTCCACCTGCTCCTCCGGAAGCCCCTCGAACGTCTCGCGGGTGATTGCATCGGATGCTACGAGACGGTTGCTCGCGTTCGGCACCCACGCGCCGATCACGTCCTCCCCCTGCACGAAGACCCTGCCCGGCTCGCCTCCCCGCGTAGCCGCGCGCAGGCGGTCGAGTAGGGGACCCTCTTCCGCGACGTAGCGTCCGTTGAGGAACAGCACATCCAGGCCGTCTGGAACGCGGTTGGTCAGCACGTCGTGTTCCTGTCCGGTCACGCCGGCCACGGTATGGCGCGCGTGCAAGAGCAGTTGGGGATCGTTGAAAGCGTCCCGCTGTGTTTCGAGCAGCGTGCGAATGCCCAGTCTGAGGTCATAGACGGCTCGGGTCAGCGTAAGCGGGTTGAAGTGGGCAACGGCGGCGTCTTCAAACGGGCACAGGTACATGTTCGTCCGTATCGGCGTGAGTGGTGCGCTCCTTCTGGCGCGGTTCCGTAATGTAGAAAAAGCAGCCCGTTTCCCGGTAAACGAAACCGTAACTAAACCTGCGGCCTCTTCAGACGTTATTCGTCTGTAAGGCGTGCATCGAGCAGGAGCGAAACGCTATTTTGGCGCTGCCCGTCCGTACTTTCGGTCAGGGGCGCGCCCGGTTTGATCGTGCAACAATTGGGGATACGGCCATGAAATTCTTCATTGACACCGCTGATCTGGACGAGATCCAGGAAGCCGCCGACATGGGCGTGCTGGACGGCGTGACCACGAATCCTTCACTCGTGAAGAAGGCGGGCAACGTCGACTTCCACGAGCTTATCTACAAGATATGCGAAATCGTCGAGGACGGGGATGTGTCCGCGGAGGTTACGGCGACGGACTTCAAAGGCATGATGGCGCAGGGCCGCGAGCTGGCGAAGATCCACAAGAACGTGGTCGTAAAGGTGCCGCTCATTCTGGACGGCATCAAGGCGATCAAGGCGCTGAAGGAGGAAGGCATTCGCACCAACTGCACCCTTTGCTTCTCGGCCTCCCAGGCGCTCGTCGCGGCGAAAGCGGGGGCCGCCTATATCAGCCCGTTCATCGGCCGCGTGGACGACATCTCGTGGAACGGACTGGAACTCATCGAGCAGGTGGTGCAGATCTATGCCAACTACGGCTATGAAACGGAGGTGCTGGCCGCCTCCATCCGCCACCCGCTCCACGTTGTGGAATGCGCTCTGGCCGGCGCTGACGTGGCGACCATGCCGTTCAACATCATCAAGCAGCTCCTCAAGCACCCGCTCACCGACATCGGCCTGGAGAAATTCCTGTCGGACTGGAAAGCATACGAGGAGAAGCAGCGGGCGGCAGTCGGCGTGGCGTGAGACTGCCGATCTATCCCAATAGCTCGTCCACGGTGAGAACCACGTCGGGAAGTGCCTGGACGTGAAGGGACTCGCCGCGCGCGAGGCGGCTCGTCTCTGCATACCCGTCCGGCGAGGGCGAGCGGTATACCTCGACGGTCTCCTTGTTCAAGGCAACCAGCCAGACCTCGGGGATACCGCTACGGGCATAGAGCGGCACTTTCAGGCGACGATCGGCCTCCTCGGACGTATCCGCCACCTCGATGATGAGCAGCACGTCTTCAGGGCGGGGGTGGGCCTCCGCGTAGAAGTCGTCACGGGGCTTGAGCAGCGCGACATCCGGCTCCGGCTCCGAGTAGCGGCTGAGGCGCACGGGGTTCCGAATATGAATCTGTGCGCGCCGGTTTATGCGGCAAGCGAGATAGAAATGCAGCCGATTTACGCACGCTGCGTGACGGCTGCCAATGGGGAAGTCAGCAATGATTTGCCCCTCCAGGAGTTCGACACGCTCGTCCGGCGCGAGAATGCCGAATTCCGCCATTGCGTAGTATTCGCTTACGGTAAACAGCCGGCGTTGGTATGCTGCGCTCATGGTTCACCTCAAGTGGTGCTGGGAGTGCTTTTCCGGGTGCGGGAACACGACTAAGGTACGAGACAACGAAAGTAGGAAGCGACCTCGCGAATTCGTAGGCTCATAGACTCCTCGTCTCGTAGTCTCATTCCGGCAGCATGAAGCTCCCGCCGATAGGCAGGGCGTGAAAGCGGTCGGATAAGCCCCGTTCGCACATCTCTTCACCCACGAGCCGGGCGGGCTCGCTGATCGGCTCGTCGGCGAGGTCGAACGTGCCCCAGTGGATGGGGAGGAAGTGGCCTGCCCGCAGGTCTTGAAAAGCCTCTATGGCCTCGTGCGGGTCCATGTGGACGGGCTCCATCATCCACCGGGGGAGGTACGCGCCGATCGGGATCAGCGCCACGTCCGGCGCGCCGAGGTGCTCCCGGATTTCGCTGAAATGGCCCGCGTAGGCCGAGTCACCGGCGTAATAGACCTGCAGGCCGGCGTCCTGCACGTGCAGGTACCAACTCGCCCAAAGATTCTCGTCACGCCCCGTAATATTGCGGCCGGAGAAGTGCTTGGCAGGAAGGCAGTGAAACCGGATGCCGAGAAGGTCGACGTATTGCCACCAGTCGAGTTCCACCACGTCGCGGGCGCCCCAGCGCTGTACGACCTCCGCGACCCCGAGGGGAACCATAAAAACGGGCGAAAAGCGCTCCTGGATCCGCTTGATGCTGCGCTCGTCCAGGTGGTCGTAATGGTCGTGCGAGATGAGGACGGCGTCCACACCGGGCAGGTAGTCGATGCGCAGGGGGAGGGCCGGCTTCCGGTCGGGACCGACGAAAGAAAGGGGGCTTGCGCGGTGGCTGAAGACGGGGTCGGTCAGGATGCCGTGCCGCGGCGTCTGGATGAAGGTCGTCGAATGGCCGACCCACGTGATCCGAAGCCGTTGGGGCGGTGCGGCCAGCAGGGCAGGATCGGTTTGCTCGAACTCTGGAAGCGTCCCGTCCTTCCGGCGGAACGAGCGGGCGGCAAGCCACTTGGCGGCGTTGAAGAAAGATGCGGCGCGTGCGGAGCCCCAGACGTTCCTGAAACCGCCGCCGGGCCTGTGATGCGCCGCTGAATACTGCTGATGCGTGTGGATATCGACATTCATGAGGAATCGGACGCCCATCGTTGGTGAACGGAACGTTATAGCCGGCCCGTTCGCAACAGTTCTCCGGCTAGCGGAAGAGCTTCCGAAACATATGGAGCCCCATTCCCGTTTTTAGTGCGATTTAGAAACCATTTTCCAGGGCGGCGCGGGTGTGTTTGGGAGACGCATCTCCGGCGCCCGTTCCACTTTGTCGTAGCGGGGGTTCATGATCTTTGTCGCGCTCGGGGATACCGACGCCATCGGTGCGAGTTGCCATTTCCTCAAAATAGAAGACACAGGCATTGTCCTGGACGCGGGCGCTGATCCGGAGCAGGAAGGCCCGGATTCATTGCCCAGGTTCGACCTTATTCGCGACAACCCCGATCGCTGGGTCGATCACGTCGTCATCACCCACGCGCACCACGACCACATCGGGGCGCTCCCGGTCCTGCTCAAAGAGTTTCCGCACGCCCTCGTCCACATGACACGGGCGACCCGGCAGTTGGCGGATTTCCTCCTTCCTGCTTCGGCGCGGCTCCAGCGGAGGCGCCAGAAAGAGGGCACCAACCCGTATGAACCGCTCTTCTCAGAGGAGGAGCTGGAAGTACACGGCTATCTCTACCTGGCCCACGACCTGGACGAAGCCTTCGACGTCACCGGGATTCGTTCCAAAGTGCCGGTGAAGGGCACGTTTTACAATGCGGGCCACGTCCTCGGAGCCGCCGGGGTCTTATTGACGAGCGAACGAGGCGAGCGGGTTTTCTATACCAGCGATACCAGCCTTCGCCCCCAGGCCATTCTGCCCGGCGGCGATTATCCGGAGGGGCCCGTCGACGTGTTGATCCTGGAATCCACGCTGGGAGCAGACGAGAAAGCTGAGAACACCACGCGCCGCACCGAGGAAAAACGATTCGAGGAAGCGGTACTCCGCGTGATCGGCCGTGGCGGCACGGTGCTGATCCCAGTGTTCGCGCTCGGCCGTGCCCAGGAGGTTCTGGCGCTGATCGACCGGTTCAAGAAACGGGGAAAGCTCGCGGAGGATCTGCCGGTCTACACCGCCGGATCCATGCGCGCCGTTGCAGAGGTATACGACCAGACCCGTTTCATCACGCCTCGCCTCGACCCCGGATTCCAGGTGTTCTCGGTCGAGCAACGCCGCATTCCCCGCAGCGGCGCCGCCAAGCTGAATGCGCTCGCGGAGCCGAGCATTCACGTCGTGAGCAGCGGCATGATGTTCGAACGCACGCTCTCGAATGAACTGGCGCAGGGCCTGGTAGAAGACGAGAAGAACGCGGTGCTGCTCGTCGGCTTTGCCAAGGAGGACTCGCCCGCTCACCGGCTCATGGAAGCCGCCGCCCAGGGAAAGGGCACGGAGGTCGTGCTCGATTCAATGGTCGGTCCGCAGCCGGTGAACTGTGACGTGGAACGGTTCCGCTTCAGCGGGCACAGCCACCGCCGCGACCTCATCCGCCTGGTCGAGATGCTCGGCCCCAAGAAGGTGGTGCTGGTCCACGGGGAGACCGATGCCCGGCGGTGGATGGCGGATAACATCCGTTTTTTCTATCCTGATATCGAGGTGTTCATGCCGAAGATCGGCGAACCGCTCGAACTCTGATCGCGTCGCCACCGCTGCCAGACCCGATGTCCAACGACCTGCAAGCCCTCGGTGACTTCTCCGCCGCACTGAAGCCGCACATCCGGGGCGAACTGCGGACGGACCGCATGACGCGGGCGCTGTATGCGACCGACGCCAGCATGTACCGGATCGAGCCGCTCGGCGTGCTCATCCCCGAGCACGTGGACGACGTGCAGGCGGCCCTTGAGACGGCCGGTCAATACGGCATTCCCGTACTGCCCAGGGGGGGCGGGTCGTCGCTGGCTGGCCAGACTGTCGGCGCCGCGCTCGTCATCGACTTCTCGAATCACCTGAACGGTATCCTGGAGATTAACCGGGAGGAACAGTGGGCCCGCGTGCAGCCGGGCCTCGTGCTGGACACCCTCACGGCCGCGCTGGAGCCTTCGGGGCTGATGGTCGGCCCCGACCCCGCCAGCAGCAACCGGGCGACGCTAGGCGGGATGGTGGCGAACAACTCCACCGGCACCCACTCCATCCTCTACGGCAACGTCATCAACCACATCCGCTCGGTCAAGGCCCTGCTGGCGGACGGGTCGCAGGCCGAATTTGCGTGCCTGCAGGAGCGTGCCTGGGATGAGCGGGGGCGGCGTTCGGGCCTGGAGGGAGAGATCTATCAGGGACTCACCCGGCTGCTGGAAGAGCAGGGAGATGTCGTCGAGCGGGATACGTCGAAACACTGGCGCCGAAACAGCGGCTACCGTCTGGAATACCTGCTCAGGGAGGAGCGCAACCTCGCGCAGCTCCTCTGTGGAAGCGAGGGCACGCTCGCCGTCATCACGGAGCTCACGATCGGCCTGGTCCCGCGTCCCGAGCGCACCGCGCTCGCCGTGGCGCAGTTCCACACCCGGAGAGAGGCGCTCCGCGCGGTTGTTTCCATCCTCGAAACCGACCCCAGCGCGGTCGAACTGTTCGACGACAACGCCATCCGGCAGACCCGCCTGGCGCCCGGCTATGCCCACCGGCTTACCTTCCTCGAAGGCGACCCCGGTGCGATCCTGGTCGTCGAGTATTACGGCGAGAGCGATACCGAGTTGGCCGACAGGGTGGAGGTGCTCCGGCGCAGGCTGGCACGGGAAGGGCATGGCTATGCCGTCGTTCCCGCGCTGACGGCGCAGCAGATGTCCAACGTATGGACCATCCGGAAGGAGGGGCTCGGCCTCATCATGAGCGTGAAGGGCGACGCCAAGCCCCAGGCCTTCATCGAGGACGCCGCCGTGCCCGTAGAGCACCTTGCCGACTACATCGACGAGCTCGAGGAGGTCACGGAGCGGCTGGAGACGCCCATGGTGCTGTACGCCCACGCCTCGGCCGGCTGCCTGCACGCGCGCCCCTTCCTGAACACGAGGGAAGTACGCGATGTGCAGCGTATGCGCGACATCGCGGTGGCATCCATGGAACTGGTGCGGAAGTACGGCGGCGTGGTGTCCTCCGAGCATGGCGAGGGCCTGGCCCGCAGTTGGCTGAACGAACAGTTGTTCGGCCCCGAACTCTACGACACCTATCGGCGGGTCAAGCGGATCTTCGATCCGAAAAACATCCTCAACCCCGGCAAGATCGTGGACGCTCCGCCGATGACGGAAAACCTCCGCATGGGGCCTGGCTACGAGACCCTGCCTACCCTCGACGTCCTCGACTTCTCCGACGATGGCGGCTATGCCGGGGCGGTCGAGCTCTGCAACGGCAACGGGGCGTGCCGCAAGCTGGAAAGTGGAACGATGTGCCCTAGCTATATGGTGACGCTGGACGAGAAAGATACGACCCGCGCGCGGGCCAATATCCTGCGCTCGGCGCTCTCCGGCCAGATTCCGCACAGCGAACTCACCGGCAAGGACGTGGCGGAGGTCATGGATCTGTGCATCATGTGCAAAGCGTGCAAGACGGAATGCCCCTCCAACGTGGACATGGCCAAGATCAAGGCGGAATGGCTGAGCAAGTATTGGAAGGCCAAAGGCCTCCCCCTCCGCACCCGGTTCTTCGCCTACATGCCTTTTGTAACGCGCAAGCTCGCCAACTCGCCCGTAGCACGCGCCGCCAACTGGTTCAACGGCCTCGCGCCTACTCGCAAGATGATGGAGCGGACGCTCGGGCTGAGCACGAAGCGCGCGTTGCCCTCCATCGCGCCCGAGTCCTTCACCGCATGGTTTAACAAACAGCTCCGTAAACAACGGTGGCGCACAGA
>DASSAV010000482.1:0-14536 GCA_035699265.1 Rhodothermales bacterium | reverse complement strand
CTTCGGCTCCTAGATTCATAGGCTCGTAGACTCCGCTCAGGCAGTGGCGGCGGCGTATTCCTGGCGGTATTTCAGGAGGCCCTGTTTGACGAGCAGTTCGGCGTTGAGGACAGCGCCACCGGCTGCGCCACGGATGGTGTTGTGGACGAGGACGACGAACTTGACGTCCAGCACCTCGCAGGGCCGCACGCGGCCGACGGAGACCGTCATGCCCCCACCGAGCTCTGCATGGCGACGAGACTGCGGGTAGCGGGGGTCGTCGAACACCTGAATGAACCGCTCCGGCGACGTGGGCAGGTTGAGTTGGGCGATCGGGTTCTTCCATTCCTGGAGGGCGTGCCTCACGTCGTCTACGCCGGCCCGCCTTCCGAGCTTGACCGAGACACATTCCAGGTGGCCTTCCAGGACCGGGACGCGGTTGCACTGGGCGCTGATCTTGAAATCGGCAAACTCAACCTGATCCTCCCGGAGGGCGCCGAGCAGCTTGCGCGGTTCGACCGCCATCTTCTCCTCTTCACCGCCGATGTACGGGACCACGTTCCCGAGGATGTCGAGCGACGGGACGCCGGGGTACCCGGCGCCCGAAAGCGCCTGCATGGTCGTGACCTGGACCGCCTCCAGGCCGAAGGCGTCCATGATCGGGCGAAGCGCACAGACGAGACCAACGGTAGAGCAGTTCGGGTTGGTGACGATGAACCCGCCACTCCCCCACTGCTGCTTTTCGACGAGCGCGGTGTGGTCGGGGTTGACCTCCGGAATGAGGAGGGGGACATCGTCCTCCATGCGGAAGTTGCGGGCGTTGGAGATCACGGGGTACCCGGCCTGAGCGAAGTCGCGTTCCAGTTCGCCCGCCACACCGGCGTCGAGGCCGGAGAAGACGAAGTCGCAGTCGATACCGGGCCTGGCCTCCACCACCTGCATGCCGGCGATGTGGGCGGGAATGGGTTGCGATCCGAGCCAGTTGACAGCTTCGCGGTAGGGCTTACCGGCACTGCGTTCGCTGGCGGCGAGCGCCGTGATCTCGAACCAGGGATGTCCGTCGAGTATTTCGACGAACTTCTGCCCGACGGCGCCGGTGGCGCCGAGGATCCCGACTTTATACTTCTGTTCCATTACGGGATGAGGGGGTTACAGGTTAGAAAGTTGAAGGTTGAAAGTTTCGGGGTGTGAGGCGGATCGAGTTACTGGTTGACGGCGAAATGGAATTCTTCGTGGCCGGCGGGGAGGATGAGGGTGCCGGGGTGGTCGGGCTCTACGGTGGAGCGGACGTGTACGGGTACGCCTGCGACGACGAGAGGATCGAGCGCTCTTTTGTGCATACCGAGTTTTCCGGCCTGGTTCCACGCCCATGCTTCTTCCAGCACGATGGCCGCGTAGCGTTTCGCGTTCGGATTCTTGTGCGGGTCGTCGGTGTAGATGCCGTCTACATCCGTCCAACGTTCGAGGACGGAAGCTTTGAGCGCACTGGCGACCAGAGCAGCCGAGTAGTCGCTCCCCCCCCGCCCCAGCGTCGTGATCTCCCCGTCAGCGGTGGCACCGATGAAACCCGTAACGACAGGAACGGCGGCGACCGAAACGCGGCGGTGCCAGCGACGAACCTGCCGGTAGGTAAAATTGAGGTCTACGACGGCCTCCCCGAAGGTGCCGTCGGTCCGGATCAGATCCGTGGCTTCGTACGACTCGGATTCGAGGCCGGCTTCCACGAGGGCCAAAGCCACGAGGGGCACAGAGATGCGCTCGCCGATGGAGAGGAGCCAATCCCTGAAAGCGGGCTTCGTGCCTTCCGTCTCGATCCGGCAGAGCAGCACCCGCAACTCATCCAGCAATGCGGACATCGGGCCCTCGTAGGCTGCCACGCCGTCCGGCGCCAGGATTTCCGAGGCGAGCGAGCGGTGGCGGTCCCGCAGCGCCAGGCACAAGCCATCGGGGTCGAACTCCGCCGTACCCGCGGCATCCCAGGCCGCCGCCAGTTCGTTCGTGATGCCGGAAAGCGCAGAAGCGACGACGACGACGCGCGTTTCTTCCGCCGCAGTCCTGACGATCTCCACGAGATGCCGAAGCCGGTCGGCTGCACCTACGGAGGTACCGCCGAACTTCATCACCTTCAGCGAGCTACTCACAGGTAGGCCCCGGCGGCTGCGGGGCTGCCGTATTTCTCCAAGTTGGACTCCATCCATGGGCGGATAATCGCATCAAGGCGTTCAAATTCAATGAGGAACGAGTCGTGCCCGTGCAGACATTCTACCACGTGCAGTTCCGCATCAGGGATATGCTCAGCCAACTCGCGTTGTTCTTCCACGGGATAGAGCACGTCCGAATCGAAGCCGACGACGAGCGCCGGCTGCTTAATCGAGCGCAGCACTTTTTCGTATGGTCCCCGCCCTCGGGCTACGTCGTGCGTGTCCATCGTCTGTGTGAGCCGGACGTAGCAGTTGGCGTCGAAGCGATTCACGAGCTTCTCGCCCTGGTACCGCAGATAGCTCTCGATGGCGAACGGCTCTTCCCCCCCACCTGGCATCACCTCCCGTCCGAACCGTGTCTCGAAAGAGCGGCGCGACCGGTAGGATACCATCGCCATCATGCGAGCAGCCGCGAGCCCGGCCGTGGGCGGGTCGGACGGATCATACGCCCCACCCTGCCATTTCGGGTCGGCGTAGACGGCCTGGCGCTGGGCCTCGCTCCAGCCGATGCACCAGGCCGAATGCCTCCCGCCGACAGCCAGCGGGATGAGCGCCTGTACATAGTCGCCATAGAAGGCCCATTCCAGCACCTGCATGGCGCCCATGGAGCCACCGGCGGCGACTGCAACCTGATTCACGCCCAGGTGGTCCAGCACCTGCTTATGCAGGGCTACGGTATCCCGTATCGTTACAACCGGGAAGTCCGGGCCGTAGGGTTTCCGGGTTTCCGGGTTGACGGTTAGCGGCGATACCGTTCCGTAGGGCGAGCCGGGCACATTCGCACACACGACGAAGAAGCGGTCGGTGTCGAACACCGCGCCTGGCCCCAGGAGCGGGCCCCACCAGGCCTCCACGTCGGTATCGCCCGTCAGCGCGTGGCAAATGACGACAACGTTGTCTCCGGCATCGTTGAGCGCGCCCCACGTCTGGTATACTACGGGCACGTCGAACAGCACGCGACCATTCTCCAACCGGAACTCAGGTATACAGAGGGATTCGGGCATCAATGGGCAATTGGTAATGCGTAATACCAAGTCAGGTAGCTCAGTGCGAATACGCAGCTTTTTAGTCCACCACCCCCGGCCCCTCCTGTCCAGGAGGGGAGCTTCTCTGGCCTCCCATTCTGCAAATAAACAACCGAAGCTGGCATAATCGGTAGTTACGCATTCTGGTCAGGCGGGGACGGGGACATTGACGTTCGACAGGGCCTGCTCGAAGTCGGCTTTGATGTCGTCGATGTGCTCGATGCCGAGGGAGACGCGGACATGGTCCTGTGTAACGCCAGCCGATTGCTGTTCCTCGTCGGAAAGCTGCTGGTGCGTGGTGGAGGCCGGATGAATCACGAGCGTCTTAGCGTCGCCGACGTTGGCGAGCAGGCTGGCCAGTTTCACGTTGTTGATAAACGCCTTACCCGCTTCGAGGCCACCCTTGACGCCGAACGAGAGCACGCCGCCGAAACCGTGGCGGAGGTATTTCTTCGCATTCGCATGGTAGGGGTGATCTTCCAGGCCGGGGTAGCTCACCCAGGTCACCTGCGGCTGCTCCTTCAGCCAGCGCGCCAGTTCGAGCGCATTGTCGACGGTGCGCTGCACGCGGAGCGACAGGGTTTCCAGTCCCTGCAGCAGCAGGAACGAGCCGAAGGGATTCTGGGCCGGGCCAAAATCGCGCAGGCCTTCCACGCGGGCGCGAATGATGAAGGCCGCATTGGCGCCGAGGACGCCGTCGGGCCCGAAGGTCTCCCAGAAATTCAGGCCGTGGTAACCAGGCGAGGGCTCCGTGAAACTGGGGAACCGACCGTTGTTCCAGGGGAATGTGCCCCCGTCGACGATGACGCCGCCGATGGTGGTGCCGTGGCCGCCGATCCACTTCGTGGCGGCGTGCGTGATGATGTCGGCGCCGTGCTCGAAGGGGCGGCAGAGGTATCCGGCTGCGCCGAACGTATTATCCACGATGAATGGTACGCCGTGCTTCTTCGCAATCTGGGACAAGCGGTCGAAGTCCGGCACATTGTAGGCCGGATTGCCGATGGTCTCCGTATAGATCGCCTTCGTGCGGTCGTCGATCTGGCGCTCGAACGAATCGGGGTCGTCACCATCGGCGAACCTGACCTTGATGCCGAGCCGGGGGAGTGAGACCTTGAACTGGTTATACGAACCGCCGTACAGGTAGCTGCTCGACACGATGTTGTCGCCGGCGCCTGCGATGGTGGCGATGGTAAGGAACTGCGCGGCCATGCCGCTGGCCGTTGCGAGCGCCGCCACGCCGCCCTCGAGCGCGGCCATCCGCTGCTCGAACACGTCGGTCGTGGGGTTCATGATGCGCGTGTAGATGTTTCCGAACTCCTTCAGCGCGAACAGGTTGGCCCCATGTTCGGCATCGTTGAAGTTGAAAGAGGTCGTCGCGTAGATCGGGACTGCCCGAGCATTCGTGCCGGGTGCCGGGGTCTGGCCCGCATGGACCTGCAGGGTTTCGAAGTGAGGCTGGTGCGCTTTTCCGTTGCTACCCATGATGTCGTCCGCTTTGCGTGAAGGATTCCGGTTTCCAGATCCGACAGCTCTTTCAGAAGGCGGATACACGCGAACGACCAGAGCATGGCTCCGGCACAGGCAGCAGGCGAGCAGCGGGCGCAATAAAAAAGCCCCCTCCGCGCCGTTTGTTGCGGAAGAGGCAAGCGGGTCCGACGTGCCGGACGCTGAAGCGCTCTTTCCGCTCATCTACCCTCGCGCGCAGTGCGAGGCAGGAGTTGGCACCAGTTCCGACACGTCACTCCGGTGATCGTGCGGGCGGTTGCCAGGGTTTCGTCGGGCCTGCTCCCTCCACCCTTCTGGATGAGCTATCAGAAACATCGTTTCATGTGCGGTAATATAGCACTATAGGCGGCGAGGTTCCAGATCCTCTCGAATTTTTGACCGAAGAGGGGCGCCCTAATTGCGGGGTGGGGCTGGTGAAAAGCCGCGGCGGCGGTTGCGCCCGTTGGAAAGGCCGTTTATTTTGGGTACTTCTTTTTCTATTCACTTGTGCTCGGGCGATTTCATGACGAATGGTGATACGGTACACGTACCGGTAGGTATCCCGTTGATGACAGATGCGGCGCTGGTTAGGACGTTTGTCGAATTCAGACAGCAACTCAAACTCGCCGAATCCGGCGCTCCTGAGCTTCCCCAAGCGTCACAGATCCAGATAAAAGAGGCACAGCGCGAGATCGAGGCCGAGTTGCGCGCTCGGGAGATCGACCCGGGCCAGTTGCAACCCGGATCGACGGCAGCCTATGCCGATGGAAACGTGGTTCGATTCGTTACGCTCGACGAGGAAGGATGAACGCGGGGGTGTATGGGGTTTGGAGTACCCAACCCATCATCCATCACGTTACATAGAGGTATCGATTGGGCCGGTACCTTATGGACTTCGGGCCGTTGGACTTTCTGCTGTGGGGCGAGTCTCCACGCTGTAAGAGTTCTGAACAAGAACGACGCGGCCATGAAGCGCAACGAACCAGACGAGAGAATAGCCGATATCCAGGCCGACCGTACCAGCCAGGATAGCGTCAGCAAGAAAGACCAGATCATCTCCCTTTTCCTGTCCGGCATGACAGAGATAGAGGATCTGGCGATGGTGACCAATTCCAGGCCAAGCTACGTCGGGTCCGTGCTGCAGGAGGCGGGACTTACGCGGGAGTACTTCGACCTGTACACCTCCAGCCGCCACCCGATGAACGTGTACTCCAAATTCTTTACGGGGCGGCTGGGGTTCAGGGATGAAGATACGGCCCGTCGCAGCGTCGAATTGATCGACCGGATGCACCGTCAGTTCGAGCTGGCGGGAGATCGTGCGGGCCAGCACCACGCGCTGATGATGGCGCTCACGATGTTCGACCGCGCCCGGTGGACGGGTAAGGCGCGGGAGGCAGACGTTTTCCGGCGATGGCTCCTCCACCAGTTGGAAGAAGCGAATCCCATCGCTGAGACGACCGAACCCATCGGCGCAAAGCAGCCCGAGCAGCCGTAACCACACACGTGCAACTCGGCTACCGTTGCGTATCGACGCTATCGCGTTTCCCTATACCAGGAGAAGAGACATGGCTGACTTCGAGCCCGACATCCAGGCGCAAGACAATTCGATTCTGAAGCACATCAAGGAACTCGTCGCTGAAGAGCAGCGGCTCATCCGCGAGGAAGACAACACACCGGAAGGCCCCAGTACCGAGCACGAGCGCCTGGCGAAAATCCAGGTAGAGTTGGACCAGTATTGGGACCTGCTGCGGCAGCGTCGCGCGCTGCGCGATGCGGGCGAGAATCCCGAGACTGCCAAACTGCGCGACCCGAACATCGTAGAGAATTACGAGGGGTAACGACCGCCATGCCGCTTCCTCACAGCTTGTGACCACGCTGGTTCATCGCGGAATCACATGTACGACGTGATTGTGGTCGGCGGCGGACCGGCCGGGTTGAGCGCCGCTCTCGTCCTGGGCCGATGCCGGCGCGACGTACTGTTGATCGACGAGGGGAAACCCCGCAACCGCTACGCCACGGCTGTACACGGTTTCCTGACGCGGGACGGAATCGACCCGCACGAACTGTTACGCCTGGGCCGGGGAGATCTCGAACGATACGGCATCGAACGCATCGACCAGTGCGTCTCCACGGCACGCCGGTACGAGGCTGACGGTGAGGCAGGAAGCGGGTCTCGTTTCGAGGTAATCCTGAACGATGGGCGCCGGTTTGAGTCACGCAAGCTCCTGCTGGCAACCGGTGTGCGAGACAACCTGCCGGACATTCCCGGGCTCGAGCGTTACTACGGGCGGGGTGTCCACCACTGCCCTTATTGTGATGGCTGTGAGTATGCCGACCAGTCCCTCGTCGCATGTGGCAAGGGCCACGACGCGGTAGGCCTCGCGTTATCGCTTCTGACCTGGTCTCCCCACGTAACGACCTGTACCGACGGCGAAGAGCCGAGTCAGAAGGATCGAGACCGTCTGGATCGTCACGGCGTCATCCTGCGAACAGAGAAGATCATCCGGCTGGAGGGGACGTCCGGACCGGACGGGGTTTTGGAGCGTGTGGTACTCAGCGCAGGCGATCCCATCCCGTGTGCCGCCCTCTTCTTCAGCACTGGCCACGTGCAGCATTCGGACCTTCCCGTCCAGCTCGGCTGTGAGGTCCGGCAGAAGGACGAGATCCAAACCAGTCCGAAGCAGCGCACGGGTGTGCCGGGCCTTTTCCTTGCCGGCGATGCGGACGGGGACGTGCAGTTCGTCGTGGTCGCCGCATCCGAAGGCGCGAAGGCAGCGGTTGCCATTAACGTAGAATTACAGACCGAAACACTGGCGATGGTTTGAGTAGTGTTCGGGTGTTCAGGTGAGCCTGTTTGGGGTGTTGGGGTTTGGGAATTTGGGGCTGAGGGAGGGGGGCGGGTTTACGCTCGGAAGGGCTTCTTCTTTATCCGGCGCAACAACCGCGCGGTAAAGTCCGTACTGGTGTACCGCAACGGTAATTTATTGCCCACCCGCAGATTATCTTCACAGCAGACCCTGCCCTGAAGTCGGGAGAAGCCAGTCGGCCAGAGCTACCGGAGGCCGGTTTATCAGGCGATTTGTGCGTAGGTGCAGGTTATTAAGGGTCGAGCCACAGCAACAGGAACATGGCCAAGAAAAATTCCTCTACGCGACGCATTCTAATATGGACGGGCGTTCTGGTATGCGTCCTCCTAGTCCTCGGAGTCGCCGGAAAGGCTACCGGCATCCTCGGAAATGGGGACAAGGGCGTCAGCGTAGACACCGATGAAGCGGTCGTTCGCGACATCACGCAGGTCGTTACCGCGTCAGGGAAGGTACAGCCAGAAATCGAGGTAAAGATCAGCCCCGACGTGTCGGGAGAGATCATCGATCTGCGGGTGCGTGAGGGTAATCAAGTTCGAGAGGGTGAACTGCTCGCCCGTATCAAGCCGGATTTCTACACGGCACAGGTAGAGCAGGCAGAAGCCGGTGTTCTCCAGGCGCAGGCGGCAGAGGCGCAGCGCAAGGCCGACCTGATGAAGACCGAGATCGATCTCAAGCGCCAGCAGGAATTATGGGAACGGAAGGTCATCTCAGAGAGCGATCTCCAGACGGCCCAGTCGCAGCACGACGTGGCCGAGGCAGCCTACCACGCGGCGCAGTATGCGGTCCAGAGCGCGCAGGCGCAGCTCCGCGAAGCCACTGAGCAGTTGCACAAGACCAGTATCTTTTCGCCCATGACGGGCACCATCAGCCAGCTTAACGTGGAACTCGGCGAGCGTGTTGTGGGAACGAGCCAGATGGCTGGAACCGAGATGATGCGCGTCGCCCACCTGGAGCAGATGGAGATGGAGGTGGACGTCAACGAAAACGACGTCGTGAACGTGAGTGTCGGCGATACCGCTGCGGTCAACGTAGACGCCTATCCGGGCCAGATCTTCCATGGCGTCGTAACAGAGATCGCCAACTCGGCCCGGGTGACGGGAGCGGGGACGCAGGAGCAGATCACCAACTTCCCGGTGAAGGTACGCATCCTGGACGCCGGTTTCCCCGGCGGCGGCCTCATCGCGGACAGCGATACGGGCGTGGCCGCCGAGGAGGTCCCGCTCGCAGGCAGGCCCCCCACCGTGCTGCGGCCCGGCATGAGCGGCACCGTCGACATTTACACGCAGACCGTCACCGGCGCCGTAGCCGTACCCATCCAGGCCGTCACCGTGCGGGATTTCAACAAGTTGAAGTCTGATTCCACTGTAGCGGGCAAGCTCGACATCGCCAAGGCCGGCATTTCCGGGGAGGATCTCCGCAAGGTGGTGTTCCTCGTAGCGGACGGCAAGGCCCACATGGTAGAAGTGGAAACCGGCATTTCAGACGAGACACACGTGGCGATCCGAAAGGGCCTGCAAGGCGGCGAGCAGGTCATCGTCGGCCCCTACAGCGTCGTCAGCCGCGAGCTGGAGCCCGACGCCCCGGTCAACCCAAATGACGAAGAGAACGGCGCCGCCCAGGGCGACGTAGCCGCACGCCGCTAACCTCCTACCACTTTGCGTTCCCTTCTCATCGAAATCTGGGAGAGTCTGCTGATCGCCTGGCGGACCATTCGCATCAACAAGATGCGGACGGTGCTCACCTCGCTCGGCATCATCATCGGCATCACGTCCGTGACGGCGATGGCGACGATCATCAACGGCATCGAGCACGGGCTGGAGCACTCGCTCTCCGAGTTGGGAACGGACGTGCTCTACGTAGAGAAATGGCCATGGACGGGCGGCCCCGACTTCCACTGGTGGGATTACATCAATCGGCCGCGAATCACGGAGGATCTCGCCGAACCGATTGCAGCACGTTCCAAGTACGCCGTGGCGGTGGCGCCCGTCGCACAGACGCGACGCAACGTGAAGTACAAGGGCGAGACGCTCACGGGCATCAGCATCGAAGGCTCGACGGCCAGCTACGAGCGCGTACATGAGGTGAACGTGGCAGAGGGACGGTTCTACAACGCCCTGGATGACCAGAAGGCCCGCAACGTGGCCGTGATCGGCGCGACCGTCGCCGAGAAACTGTTCCCACTAGAGGCCCCTCTCCGCAAGACCATCCGCATCGACGGCCACCCCTTCCAGGTCATCGGCGTGATGAAGAAGTTCGGGAAGGGACTCTTCGGGGACAGTTCGGTCGATACGCAGGTCAAGATTCCGTTTAACAGTTTCCAGCGCCTGTTCGGCACGAACTGGCGGAGCGTGTCGGTGCAGGTGAAGGTAGGTTCGGAGGAGCAGATCGCCCCGGCCCTGGACGAACTCACCGGCATTCTTCGAGCGGCCCGGAAGCTGGATGCCCGCGAGGAGGACGACTTCGTCATCAACGAGCAGCGCCAACTACGTGAGCAGATCGCTCCGGTGAAGTTCGCCATCTTTGGTATCGGCCTGTTCCTGACGGCACTCGCTCTGCTCGTCGGCGGCATCGGGGTGATGAACATCATGTTCGTCTCTGTCAAGGAGCGAACGCGCGAGATCGGCATCCGCAAGGCCATCGGCGCTCGGCGGCGCACCATCCTCATCCAGTTCCTTATCGAGGCGATCATCCTTTGCTGTATCGGAGGCCTCATCGGCGTCGGGATCTCGATGGGGTTGACGGGCTTGATCAACCTGTTCATGCCCGCGCTCCTGCCCGTCAGCACCGTCATGACCGCCTTCGGCATCTGCATAGCTATCGGCATTACCTTCGGCCTGGCCCCGGCCTGGCGCGCTGCCAGGTCAGAGCCCATCGAGGCGCTGCGGTATGAATAAGTGTTCGGGTGTTTATGTGTTCAAGTGTTTACGGGCTTCTTTTTGTTGGGGTGGCTTACAAGAGTGGGCTGTGGAAGAGATGCAAACCACCCCTGTATCCCCTCCTTGGAAAGGAGGGGAGCTACTCATACCTGACCGACTTTAGAATCCAGTAGGTGGATTCTGGATCATGCCTGGTCTCCTGTTATGAACGTACTCGACGTTTTTCGTACCGCTACCGAGGCCCTGCGCACCAACAAGCTGCGCTCCGCGCTGACGCTGCTCGGCATGGTGATCGGCGTGTTCGCCATCATCGCTTCGGTGACGGCGGTGAGCGTCATCAAGGTCTACTTCGAGGAGTCGCTCAACATGCTGGGCACTTCTGCTTTCTCCATCCAGCGCTATCCAGCCGTCAATTTTGGAGACAACCGAGACCGGGACCGTCGCCCAATCACCTACGAGCAGTTGGAGCGGCTGAAGGAACGGATCTCCATGCCGCTGACGATCAGCCCGGAGGAAGATTTTACGACAACCAAGATTCGCTATGGGACAGAGGAGACCAACCCGGACGTGCCGGTCTTCGGCTCCGACGAGAACTTCACAGCGAACTACGGCTTCGACCTCAAAGAGGGCCGGGGCTTTACAGCGTCCGACGTTCAGTATGCCCGCTCGGTGGTGCTGCTCGGCTCCGAAATCGCCGAGGATCTATTCGTCAACCAGACCCCCATCGGCAAAGACGTGCGCATCGACGGCCGGCGCTACCGGGTTATCGGGGTGCTCGCAGCGAAGGGGAGCTTCCTGGGCTTCAGCTGGGACAAGCGCGTGACGGCGCCCATCACCACGATGTTCAATGCCTACGGAGACCCGCACCGGAACATCGCCTCCATCAGCATCCGTGCCGAGGATCCGCACCTCGTGCCGGCAGCAATCCAGCACGTCATCGGCCGCATGCGGGTCATCCGAAAGGTTCGCCCTGGTGAGGAGAACGACTTCGAGATTGAGACGAACGACTCGGTGCAAGATGCGTTCTCGGCCTTCACGGGCGTCCTCACGATAGGGGGCGCCGGTATCGGCCTCATCTCCCTCCTGGCTGCGGGTGTGGGTATCATGAACATCATGCTCGTCTCCGTGACGGAGCGCACCCGTGAGATCGGCATCCGCAAGTCGCTCGGCGCCCGGCGCCGAGACATCACGCGCCAGTTTCTGTTGGAGGCGATCTTTCTCTGCCAGATCGGCGGCCTGCTGGGCATCATCCTGGGCGCCCTCATGGGGAACGGCCTGGCCATCTACTTCGACATTTCGGCCGCCTTCCCGGTGGGCTGGGCCATTGCCGGGGTGGCGATGGTAACCTTTGTCGCAGTGGTCTTCGGCGGTTATCCGGCGATCAAGGCAGCCCGTCTCAACCCGATCGAGTCGCTGCGGTACGAGTAGGCGGTTGGGGAAGGAGAGAAGGAGAGAAGGAGGGAAAGAGAGGGTGAGAGAAGGGGAGAAGGAATGGAGGAGAGGACGGGGCTGCGAAGAGTGAATCGAACCAAGCCTCCTACCCTCGTGCATTCCCAGACGCTACTCAAAGCCTGGTGTTGACGACGTTGTTGTACATGGAGCCGAAGGTATAGGCAAGACCGATGGAGCCCCTGAGTTCATAGGTCGTGGCGAGTTGCCGCTGCTGAAGCAGGCGTTCTTCGAGGGAGACGTCACTCGCGGGGAGGTAGAGTTGATCGTGAATGATTTCCACCCCCCCGTTAAACCTCAGCGAAAGTCCCTTCGCCAGCCGAAAGGAGACGTTGCTGTTGAGGTCCACCGAGTTCTTGCTGAGGTCGTGGAGGTAGCTGCTCCCTTCCAGGCTGGCATGGATGTACCCCCAAGGCTGGCGAATATTGATGGAGGTGCCCAGGCTCTGCTTGAGCAATAGATCTTCCGTCTTTTCGAATATCGTGGTTTCGATATAACGGACATAGCTGTAGCCGATGCGGTAGACGACCACCCATTCGCGGCGGGACGATTCTGAATACGGGTACAGGTTGTACTCGATTGCAGGGGTGAGGCTCGCACCGATAGCCTGGTTGCGGTAGGTATTCGAGAAGACGTCGCCATACGCTCCGGCAGAAAGATGGGCTGTAAGGCTCTTTACAAGCGTTCCACTGAACCCGCTGTTCTGCGAGATACTCGTGTACACGGAGTCGTCATCGTCCTGGATATTTTCCTCGCGGTAATTACCATAGAGATCGGAGCGGAATTTCCAGTCCTCCGTCACCCGATCTGCGGAAGCCGAGCCCCGAATTGAGAAGGAGTTCTGCGTAGCCTCAACCCGGAAGGAGCCTCCCCCCTCCACGTCGAATACCCAGCTATCCCACGGGTCGTTGACGGGTACAGGCTCCAGCTTTTCACCGATGAAGTCGACCTTAAGTTGATCTACCAGCGGTGTCCGTATCAGGTACGGCACGAGCCCCACTTTCAACAACTCAGCGACGGCGCTTCGCTCCTCGTTGTAGGTATCCGTCTGGCGCGAGGTGTACGTGAGAACGTTGTTGACGCCTCTGAACACCTTCTGACCGGTGAAGGTCATGGTGTAGGTGTACCCGCCGCTTCCCGTCCGTTCGGTCGTCACGAACACATTGATGTCTGCCTGCTGGGGGTCGCGCACGTGGTTGACGAAGTCAATTTCCTGCCGGAGGAATGACATGTCACAGCGGTTGCAGTCGACATAGAGATCGGGTGCAGCACTGCGGCCCACCTCCGCTGCCGCAGGGCTTTGCGCCAGACACGGGGTCGCGACGGCAGTGCACAACAACAAGAACATCAGCAACGAACGCACCGTACTCCGCGCCATCACACGTGCAATTAATCAGGTTCTGAGGTCACCCGGCGCATGCAGCAGGCGCCACGGGTGTTCGAGTATGAACCGAGATACAGGCTGAATCGTACTCGGTAGGACGGCGCAGGGTGGGCCAGCGCCTGAGCCCACTCTATCGGCCGGAAACAGGCGTGCGACGTGCCGGAAAAGCGAATAACCCCGGCTGCGCTACGATTTCGGGGCATCCCGCCGCCACCCGCCAAGTGGACTCCGTAGCTCTCATTTATTACATTTGGAGAACGGAGGAAGCCGGATGCCACAAGGCACATTCGCAAAAAAAGGCCACCCTGCGGATGCCCATAGTAGAATCTATTCGTTTCCATAAGAGCGCGCCCGTAGTCTTGGAGGAAATGTCATGAAAACGAAAGTGTGCACTACAGGAGCCCTCGTGTGCTTTCTCACATCCATGATGTTTTCTGTCGTGGGGTTTACGAGTGCGCCAGGCGACTCGGACGCAATCGACATCCGGACTGCGGAATGCACGTCCTCCACATCGACACTTCAAGTGAAGGCCACGAGTTCTAAACAGGGGGCGCAACTTACGGTCTTCCGCACATCAGACGACGTACGCATCGGGGCACTCGTCGTGAACAAAGACAGGCAGTACGAGGGTGAGTTCATCGTCGACGCCTGCCCGGAACGTATTACGGTCAAGAGCAACGGCGGTGGGCGGGCTGTTGCGGACGTAGAGCAGAAGTAGCCTTCCCTTCATCTGCGCCGGAATGCGGCCGTGCAGGCGCGCACCTGGCTCAGGAGGGCGGCTTCACGAAGAAGTACCAGTACAGGAAGCCCACCAGTACGGCGAGCCCGGCTACGAACAGGGTAAGGAGCAGGTCTCTATAGACGCCGCGCCCGGGGTCTCTATATTTCATGTGGTCGGGGCGTAACGATTATTCAGGGGCGCGCAGGCTAAAGTCCTGCGGCTACGGGATTGCGTGTTAAGAACGCCACCACAAGATACAAGCTTGCGTTTCCCTCGCCGAATCAAGAGAAGTTGGCGTGACATCTTCTTCTAGGCATGGATTTCAGAGAGGTATTGCTGCAGGCGCTGGTGAAGGGCGTGGTTCTCTTTTCGATCCGTCGTGACCTCGATAATTGCCGGCGCGGATTCGGCCTGAGCGGTGCGGTAGGCAGCAACGAAGTCTTCCAGGGTAGCAGGGTGCTCGTACCGAATGCCGAAGAGCGCGGCAGCGTGTTCGAATGAGAGACCGTGGGGAGTGCCGAAGAACGGCTCGAACACGTCTTCGAACTG
>DASSAV010000481.1:0-2920 GCA_035699265.1 Rhodothermales bacterium | reverse complement strand
CAACCGGCCACCGTTCTACGTCAAGATCGTTGAACATGAGGAACTTGCCGAACGAGAAAAACCCGAGTTCAATTGAGGTGTCGTCCAGGCGCCACCGTTCCTGCCCTGCAATTACCTGCTCTACGGCATCGAAATACACATTGAGATCAATATCCTCCGAGTCAGAGGGCAAAACAGGAAGATCGATTCCAAACTCGGACTTCAGCTTCCCCCGGAGCGAAAGATTTTCGCCTATATCCTCGCCGTTGAAGTTCAGCCGGAAACGAGCGCGGATACTGGTCCGCTCCAGTTCGACAGGCACCAGGATAAGTGGAGCATGGCGAGGAAGAAGTGCATCATTCGCTTCCCACCATTCAATCATGCCGAGCGCGAGATACAGGATGTTAACACCCTGTTCTTCTATGTACGTTCGGGCCGCATAGTACGTGGCGAGGAGCCGTTTCTGTAAAGTACCATGCGCATACGGCGTCTGGAGTGCGTTATCGGTGTGGCGGGCTGCAATGCCTTCCTCGTCCTCTTCTTCCGACGGCGCGAACAAGCTCGTCTCTTCATCCTCATCGGCCTCCTCAACACCAACGAAGTGCATCCCCTTATCCTCCTTCACCAATATCCGGAAAACCTCACTGGGTACCTCGTCGACTACTTGTACCCCCTTGCCCTTAAGGCGCCGATAATTGATAAGTGGATTGCGGAGGCTTAAATCGAGAAGTTCTCTACGTGCCTCGTTGATTTGTCCCGCGATAGGCATGGACCCACACACAATGATTGTATTGGAAGCCTCAGGTATTCACCTTTATCGGCAACTATGTTCTAGAGTATAAGGCACTCGAACAGCTAACCAAGGCAATCACCCTAAAAAGTACCCGAATAAAGAAAGCAGAACAGGCACCGAAATCGCCCTTGAAGGCTATTGGGACTTCCATCCGGTGTAAGAACACATCCGCCTGAGCCACACCGCAAACCCCCTCAGCCCGGCGGGCATGGGCACGGCTTGAACCCGGCCGCGCGCTCGGCCTCCTGCTCGAGCGGATCGAACTCATCGTGTGTGAGCAAGGGGATCCGCCGCTGATAACCTGCCCCCACGAAGCCGAACCCGTTCTTCACGTTCGTAAACGTTCCCGGCTGGATCAGCTTTTCCGGATCGAAGCTGCCCCCCAGCGGCGCCCACTCCTCATTCACCACGTCGACGCGAAACGTGAGCAGCGTGATGTACATCCCAAATTCCGGACTGTACTCACCTCTCTTGTGCAACGAGTCGGCTAAATGCTGGAAGTCCCGCTTCAGATTTACATTCACGAGCCAGTGGTCGCCCTTATCCTGTATCTGATCGTCGTACGATACGTTGCACCGGCTGAATCGCCTCGTGCCGTCAGGATTACGTCCCAGCAAGAGAAGATACTCGGCTGCAATATTGAACAGGCGCGGCACGGCCCCGTCTACCGTCACGGGAAGCCGAACGGTGTAATCGATCACCGGCCTTTGGGCGACCGGATATACCAGGGAAGGCGTGGCTACCTCCACACTGCTCGTCGCCCCGTCGGAGCGCTTGACTTCGATGCGGTAGGTGTGGTCGTATTCGGCCCTGAAAGGCGACCAGAACACGTGCTCGTAGGTGCTGTCCGGAAAGTGCAGGGTAGAATCGCGCCACACGCGCACCTCGTTCGCCTGCACGTCTGTCGACGTGAAGTGTGCGTCCAGGGGCTCCGGACTGGTCGGATGTAGCTGCCCGGTGATCGGATAGACGCGGATCCACTGCGTGTCGGCTATCGGATTCATGTATCCGTAGAGCGAGTAGGCACGGTCGGTGCCGAGCGACACCGTCACGTCCTCTTCGCAGCCCGTGAGGAGCAGCGCGAGCACGCCCAGCATGCCCGCAAGCGCGCAAAGACTACATCTCCACAGAAAACCGGCAGAAGTCATTCGAACGATACTTTGATCCCCAGGGAGGGGACGAACGGAAGCTGGTCGCTGCGCTCCAGCGTGAACGTGTCCAGGTAAAAGATATTGCGCCGGTCGTACAGGTTGATCGCCGTCGCCTGCACCGTCAGGTCCGCCCCGCCGATTGGAAACGTGCGCTCCACGGACACGTCCAGGCGATGGTACGTCGGCAGCACGGCGTTGAAGGGGCGTTCGTAGATGACACGATGCGTCCCCTCGTCCTTCTTCACGTCCTTGAAGCCGTCCATCAGGATGAAGCCGTCGAACCCGAGGACCCGGCTGAACGGAAATCCGCTGCCGAAGGCCCAGTGCAGGTTGAGGTCGAACTCGTGGAAAGAGGTACCCAGGAGGGCATTCACCTGGTGCCTGCGGTCGTGGGACGGGCGAAAACGCAGCCGTTCCACGCCGTACCACAGTTGGAGCGCCGCCTGCTCCGCCTCGTACCGGGTGGACGAGAGACCGTAGCTCACGAGCCCATAGAAGGGCGCCCGGCGTACCTCCACGCGGGTGTCGAACCCGAACGAACGGCCGCGCGCCGGCTGGAGCCGCGTCGTGAACCGTGGATAGGACGTCCACTCGGCGATGAGCAGGCTGGACAGCTTCTTGTAAAAACCCTCGATGGAGAGTTCTATGGAAGGGCTGGGGTTGATGCGGTAGCCACCGATGAGGTGTACGGCCCCTGGCAGGCGGCCCGCCAACGCGTCGTCGGCCTTCAGGTTCGTCGGCTTGGGGAAGGTGGTCCAGGCGGTAAACACGCTTGCGGCGTCCCGCCGGTCCGTAAGCCCGACGAAGTCCTGATGATAGAGACCGGCCGCGGCGCTGAGTTGGTGGATCCCGTGCTCCCACACCAGGCGCAGGCGCGGCTCCAGCACTGGGGCATCTTTCGCGTCGTAATATTGCATCCGCACGCCGGGACGGACACGCAAGCTGCCGAATGCGATCTCCGGCTCCAGGTAGAGGGCCACGTTCGTCAGCCAGCCTT
>DASSAV010000480.1:0-5839 GCA_035699265.1 Rhodothermales bacterium | reverse complement strand
TCCGGCTACACCTGGGTGAGCCGGCAGATTCGTCCCGCTGAAACACTGGATGCCTTCGAGGGTGTCCCCGCGCCCGGACTGACGAGCGGAACGGTAACGTACCGGGCCAGGGTAGCGATACGCGCCAACCCACGCGCCACTGCCGTCTTCCGCTCCGGCAGTACGGTAGTTGGCCGGCTTTCCGCGCCGGCAGTGTCGAACTCGATCTACGACCCGGTTGCCCGGACTGTCGAGGCAGGCTTCACCGGCACGGCTTCCGGCGGGGCGGACCTGGATCTGGTCATGGGCGTCGAAACCTCGGGGTCCGGCACCATCGAGCCGCAGGCGGCGCTGGATTGGGTGCGGGCATTCTACAACCAGGCGCTTCGGGCACAGGGCGGCTATCTGCGGTTCGCCACCCCTGCCGGTCAGGCAGGCCATCAAGAGTTTGTCCTGAGCGGGTTTGCGCAGGCGCCTACCGTCTGGGACGTAACGGACGGAAATGCGGTCCGAAAGCTGGAAGCCCGCGCCGAAGGCGCCTCCTACGTCGTTCAGGTAGCGGTGAGCAGTCCCGATCTCCCACGCGAGATCGTGGCCTTTACGGAAGAAGCGGAGCAGGGCGTGGCGGGAGCCGAACGGGTCGGCAACCAGAACCTCCACGGCATCCAGTCATACCCCGACTTCGTGATCGTCGTGCCGGATACCTTCCGTACCTATGCCGAAGACCTCGCTACGATGCGGCGAAGCGATGGCCTCGAAGTCGAAGTAGTCGGTGTCGAGCAAATCTACAACGAGTTCTCCGGAGGTTTGCCCGACATGCGCGCCGTGCGGGACTACTTCAAGTTTCTCTACGATAGAGCCCCGGACGATGCACACCTGCTGCGCTATGCGCTCCTGTTCGGAGACGGCGACTATAACTTCCGCCACTTGGGGGCGCAGAACGGTGCCGTGCTCACGAACTGGATTTTTCCGTACGAGACGGAGACCTCTTTCGACGAAGATCTTTCCTTCACCAGCGACGACTATTTCGGCTTGCTCGACGACGGTGAGGGACTATGGACGTACAACGGCCCGCTTGCCGTTTCTCAGGAGCGGGTCGATATAGGAATTGGACGTTTTCCGGTACAGACCGTCACCGATGCGCAGAACGCCGTCGCCAAGCTCAAACACTATGAAAGCCCTGCTTCCCTGGGAGCCTGGAGGACCCGCTACGTCTTTGCGGCCGATGACGCATTGAACGGGCTGGCAGGCACAATCGACGAGAACGATCTCCACACCCAGAATGCGGACGTCGTCGCGGAGGCTTTGCATGCGCGGAGCCCCGAGATCAACATTCGGAAGATTTACGCCATCTCGTACGACCGGGTCTACACGGGAGGGGAGTGGCGCATCCCGGTCGCCAAGGCTGACATCCTCTCGGCGCTGGAGGAGGGGACGATCGCGTTCAATTACAGCGGTCACGGCAGCCCTGAATCGCTGGCGCAGGAAAAACTGTTCACGCGCGAAGACGTATCCGCTCTCGACAACCTGGACCGGCTGCCCATCTTCATCACGGCTACCTGCTCGTTCGGGCGATGGGACATGGAGGAGAAGCAGTCCACGGCGGAGGATCTATTCAATTCCACGAGTGGCGGTGCGATCGCGTTGTTCACCACGGTGCGCACGGTCTTCACCGCAGGCAGCCCCTTCTCGCTGAACGTCGGCCTGAACCGGCAGCTTAATATTGAACTCTTCCAGCGTGACGAGTCCGGATTGCCCCGGCGCCTCGGCGACGCGCTGCGCGCGACGAAGAATACGCCCGTGGGGCTGGAGGGCAACAACAGGAAATTCAACCTGCTGGGCGACCCCACCATGCGGGTCGGAGTACCGTCAGGGAAAGCCGCCATCGCGACCGTGAACGGCATTTCGGTCGATACGATGGCGGCTCCCCTTCGTGCGCTCGACCACATCACAGTGACCGGAGAAGTCCGCGCGCCGTCAGGGCAGGTGAACGATGGGTTTAACGGAACCGTTCAGCTCACGGTCTATGACGCCGCCCGTCGGGTTCCGGTAGCGCAGCAACAGTACCTGAGCAATCCTTATTACCGGGTTCAGGAAGACCTCATCTGGCGCGGTGAGGTAACTGCCGCCGCAGGGCGCTACCAGGCCGAATTCGTGGTCCCGAAGGACATCTCCTACGCAAACGAGCCGGGCCGTATCGCGGTGTATGCCCAGGGGAACGGCATGAGCCAGGCGATCGGGTATACGGACAACGTTCAGGTGGGTGGATCGGTTGAGCCCCCGAAGGATCACGAAGGGCCGCGGCTTCATCTCTTCCTGAACGACACCACGTTCGTATCGGGCGGGCTGACGCAGCCCCGGCCCGACCTCATCGTCAAACTCTTCGACGAGAGTGGCGTCAACACGGTGGGGGCGGGTGTCGGCCACGAACTGCAGCTCGTCCTGGACGGTCAGGACGCAAGTGCGGTCAATCTCAGCAGCCGCTACCGGAGCGAAGGCGACTCCTACCAGAAAGGGTCCATCGAGTACCCGCTTCAGGAGTACCTGGCGGGGCAAGGTGAGGAAAAGCTCTCACCGGGGCCGCATTCACTGAAAGTAAAAGCCTGGGACGTCCTGAACAATTCTACGTCCGGGACGCTGGACTTCTACGTGAGTTCGGGCGAGGAGCTTGCGCTTCGCAACGTGTTCAACTACCCGAATCCGATGGTGGACGCGACCCGCTTCGTCTTCGAGCACAACCAGCCCGGCGGCACACCGGCAGACGTTCAGGTTCGCATCTACACGCTATCGGGACGTCCTGTACGGACGATTGACAGTGATGAGGCATTGCCGGGAGGCGTGCTGCCCGGCGGCCCCGTGCAGATCCCGTGGGACGGCCGGGACGATGACCTGGATCGCCTCGCTACGGGAATTTACCTTTACAAGCTTCGGGTCCGCATCGAGACGCCGGATGGGGAACGACAGGTGGCTGAACAGATCGAAAAAATCGCCCTCATCCGATAGTGCTGGTTATGAACTATCAAATTCGACTTTCGATGTCCTCTTCGCTCGCCTTTATGTCATTCCTGACCCCGATCGGACACGAGGGCGCCAGCCCGACTGACGCAGTAAATCCAGGTAGCACGACCGATCGGGTTGTGTTGCCGTTCGCTCCGGGGGTGAGGACGCAACGCACACGAAGTTCAGGCCCGAAGAGCCCGATCTCGTCCATTTTGTTTCATTTGTGTTCATCGTAGGCTCTGGACACCTCTGCTTCCTTTGCCACTGCGATTCGTAGTTCTGCTAGACCATTAAAGAAGGGGTATAAAACCAATGATTTCCGGTCGAACAATCACGAGGGCCTTCTGTGCGGTTCTGCTGTGCACACTCGTCTCAATCGGGACGGCGGTGCGGTCGTACGCGCAAACGGGGGGAGCGGCGGTCGTCTTCTTGATGATCGAGCCGGACAGCCGTGCTGCCGGTATGGGCAACGCGGGCGTCGCGGTTGCCGACAACGCCTATGCGACGTTCTGGAACCCGGCAGGCCTGGCCTTCCAGCGTGGCACGGAGGTATCCCTGACCCATTCCAAGTGGCTGCCGGAGTTCGACGCCGGCTTGTACTACGAGAACCTCGTCGGCGAATTCCACATCAAAGGGGCCGGTACGCTGGCGGGACAGATCGTCTTTTTGAATCTGGGTGAGAACGAATACCGCGACATCAACAACGTCTCGTTCGGGACGTTTCGCTCCTACGACCTTGCGACAGGGCTGTCCTACGGCTTCAACGTCAGCAAGAACCTGGCGCTCGGTACGGGCGTCCGCCTCATCTATTCAAACCTCGCCCCCAGCTCCGACGAGGTGGGTATCAAGACGAAGCCCGGTGTCTCTATGGGCGTAGATGCGGCGCTGCTATACAAGTCCAATACGTTCTCGCTGGGCAGCGTCAAAACGAATGTGAACGCCGGGTTCAACCTCTCCAACATGGGGCCGAAGATCAAATACACGGTCAGCGATAGCAGCAAGGGTGACCCGATCCCGACCAATTTCCGCGCAGGCTACGCCGTCACGTTCAACTTCGATGAGTATAACAGCCTTACGTTCGCAAACGACTTCACCAAGATGTTGACGCACGTCAGGGTGGACAGCTCCGGCGGCGGTGTGAGGGCAGAGGCGGACCCGTTCTACAAGGCCATCTTTTCGTCGTGGTCGCCCATCAGGGTGAATGCGGGCACGGAGTCGGATCCCGAAATTCGCACGCTCAGCGCTTTCAGCCAGCTCATGATCGGCATGGGCCTGGAATACTGGTACAATCACGTGTTTGCCGCCAGGGCCGGATACTTCTACGAAAACCCCTACAACGGAAACCGCCAGTTTCTCACGTTCGGGGCGGGGTTCCGGTACAGCATCGTCGGGGTGGACTTCTCCTATATTCGCGCACTCGAAGAGGACAGCCCACTGGCGAATACACTTCGCTTTTCGCTCATCCTGAACTTCAACAAGTAATACTGGATTTCCGAAGAGATCGTGCGTAATGGACCCTCTACCGATCTGTCATCCTGAACGCTCCCCATATGTCATCCTGAACGCCAGTGAAGGATCTCTCCGGCCCTACACACTCATACTCCCACACACCGCCTGTCATGTCGAGCACTTTGACTTCGCTCAGGACAGGCTCCGTCGAGACATCCCACAAACCAGCACCAACCTCCCAACTTGTCATTCCCAACGCGAAGCTGTCATTGCGAACGAAGTGAAGCAATCTCCCCAGGTCTAACTGTTCTGTGGGAGATTGCTTCGTCGCAGGCTCCTCGCAATGACATTCATTGTAATGGACAATGCGGGATAAGGTGTAGCACTTCCTCGCTCGGGTGCGGCCATATCCTTATCTTGCCGGAGTGGGGTCGGAGTGGGTTCATGCCAGGCGCCTTCGGCCCGCTCCGGACAACCTCGGCGGCTTTCGAGCGTTTATGCCGGGTCCGGTTTCCCTGGCTGTTATTTGTCGGCCCATCATGAATGCATCTACACTGATCATTTTCGCCTTGCTGCTGCTCGCGTCGGGCGCCGGTTTAATCTACGCCACGCTGCGCGGAAACAGGCCGCTTCGGCCGACGGATGCCTTTCAGTGGGTTGCTGTGGTGCTTTCGTCTCTTCTGGTGGCCGTGTCGGTGTTCCTGCTGGCCCTCGTACTGCAGCACCCGGATCAATCGATCGCCATCGGACAACCCCCCGTTCCAGGAGAGGCAGCGCTCGACAAGCCGGCGCAAAACTTTACCTTCAAGCGCGTGTCCGATGATGCCAGCTTCAATCTGGCCGACTACGAAGGGAAGGTCGTCTTGCTGAATTTCTGGGCGACATGGTGCGCCCCCTGCCGGGACGAAATGCCTGAACTCAACCGCCTCCAGAAAGACTACGGCGACGACGGCCTCGTAGTATTGACCGTATCCGACGAGCCCCGCGACGATCTGCTCGAATATCAGGATCTCATGCCCATGCAGACGGTGAGCGGCTACCTGCCGGACGTTTCTGTGCTGCGGGAGCCGTTTACGCAGATGCTTGAGGTAAGGCCCACGTCGTACATCATCGATAGAAACGGGATCATCCGGCGGTCTGTCGTCGGAGCGGGCAACTACGACCTGTTCTCCAGCATGATCGCGCCCTATCTCGACAAGGACATCGCCCGGCGGTAGGGCAAGCCCCTCGCTCACCGCCTCTCACTCCTCTGGTCTCTTTCGTCTCTGAGTACGTTTCCATTTCTCTACGCGCGCCTGGGCTGGATGCAGATCTCCTTGCCTGGCAAATCGGGTCAAGTGATAGTAGCCCTGGCTGTAGGCGTGGCGTTCGCGATCCTGGCGAGGCGGCTCCGATTCCTGGATGGGCGCGG
>DASSAV010000479.1:0-2135 GCA_035699265.1 Rhodothermales bacterium | reverse complement strand
GCTTTCATCTGCATGACGAGGAAGGTTACGTCGTCTTCGCGGCGGCGTGAGGCGTCCGATACCGGATCGCCGACCCAATCGGAGGCAGCCGCTTTCAGGTGCTCGACGACCTCAGCGGGGGTGCTACGGCCTGCTTCCATGAGGGCGGAGGCCGCCCGGTCGTAGCCGAGCATCCTGCCCTCGGCGTCGAACAATTCGGCGAAGCCGTCGCTCATGAGGAGCAGGGTGTCACCGGGCTCCAAATGGACGTCGACCTTCTGGTAGGGGAAGTCGATGAAGCTGCCGAGGGGCATGCCGCGCAGCGAGATTTCCTCGACGCATGCCTTTCCGGCGCGATAGATGAGCGCCGGGGGCATGCCCGCCCCGGCCAGTTCGAGGCGGTCGTCCTTGAGGCGTCCGACCGCGAAGGCCATGTAGAGCCTGGCGAAGCCGACGCGCTTGAGGGAGCTCGTCGCCTTCCGAAGGATGTCCAGCACGTCCGGCTCGTCGCGGAGACTGGCGAAGAGGATTTTGGTGGCAGTGACCATAGCCCCGGCGCGCGCTCCGTGGCCGGTGGCATCGCCGATGGCGAAGGTGAGCGTGCCGTCGTCCGCCACGTCGAAGTCGTAATAATCGCCGCCGATCTCGGTGGCCGTTTTCATATAGACGGCGAAGTCGACGGCGGGGTGCTCGGGTACGCGGGCGGGGAGCAGGGAAAGCTGAAGCTGGCGGGTCAGTTCCAACTCACGCGACTTGCGGGCGTGCTCGGACTCCAACTGCTGCTGCTTCTCGTTCAGGGCCCGGGTCTGCCAGAAGACGTGGCGGGTGTAGTATTCCAGGGCGTAGCTAGCGACCATGCCGCTGAGGTTGGCCGACAGGAGGAAGGCGACGTTGTTCGCCAGGAACGGCGCCGGCGTCGGGACGACCACGACAGACAGGAAGACATAGCCCAGGACCAGCGCCCAGCTCACGGCGGCGGCGTATACGAAGCGCAGGCGCAGCAGGGCGTGCACGTAGAACAGGATGAGCATGATCCCGGCGTAGAAGTCGTAATAGCTGTTCACGTGCTCGGCCGCCAGGATCATCGCCAGCACGCCGACGCCGGCCACGAGCGGCACCAGCGTGACGTAGATCTGCATCCGGCGGACGAAGGCGCCCGCGTAGGAGAAGAGGAAGACGCCGAAGACGAAGAGGCAGACGACGAGCCGGATCGCCCGGACCATGTGCAGGGAGCCGGGCACCATGGCGCTATCCAGCAGGCCAAACAGGGCATACTGGATGCAGCCCAGCAGCATCCCGAGCCGGGCCACGCGGATGTAGCGCTCCACGTAGTAGTCGCCAAACGCTTCCTCGGTAGGCGCCGACGCGAAGCGAAGCGTGAAGGGATTCAGATGGCGGAATTCCATATGGACCGTCCGTTTACGCCGCGAAGGGGGTGTGGCGCGGGAAGGGCGATGATACGAGGAAAACCATGACTCGGATTCAGCCGCACGAAAATTGAACGGCGTGTTCACGTGTTAAAGTTGATTGTCAGTTGTCAGTCGTTGGTGGTTCGAGGTTTTGTTCGTGTTTTCGGGATCTGGTGCGGAGGTGTTCAGGAGGGGGCGTGGGGGCATTCGTTGCTACAATGTTATCCGGGCGCCCGGAAGCGCGGTTGCTTCGTGGGAGGGATTTCCGTTTTATGGGGCAGCACCTTTACCCAATCGAGATACCGGCACCCAATCGAGATCACGACTATGGATCAGGTTTCGCGAAACGTGTTGCAGGATTCGGCCTCGAAGCTGTTCCTCGGCTTCTTCGGAACGATCCTCGCTTTTTTCCTGCTGCCGAAGACGATCAAGTTCGTCATTCGCAGGTTTCTCCTGGGTGTCATCAGCGAGGTACTGACGGTGGTGATCACGGGGCTGCTCACGGAGAAGGCGGTGGAGCGGCTGACGCGGGAGTGAGGGGGGTTGGCGCGAGTCTACGAGACGAGGAGGGTAAGAGCGGAGGAGAGGGGGAAAGGGAGAAAGAAGGAGAGGGAGAAAGAAGGAGAGGGAGAAAGAAGGAGAGGGGGAAAGAAGGAGAGGGGGAACTGCGAATCTAGGTGCGTAAGAGGGTGGGATGATGTAACGGGTGTTCGTAGGCTCGTAGGTACGTAGTTTCCTAGATTCGCG
>DASSAV010000478.1:0-4100 GCA_035699265.1 Rhodothermales bacterium | reverse complement strand
ATTCCCAGCCCGCCCACGTGGTACAGCGGCAGCGAAAGCAGCCAGCGGTCGCCCGGGCCGAGGGGAATATTCCGGTTCGATCCAAGTGCATTGTAATACAGGTTGCCCCACGAAAGCAGGGCAGCCTTCGGGCGCCCCGTGCTTCCCGACGTAAAAACCGCCACCACAGACCGGTCTAATTCCAGGTCAAGTTGTGGGATTCGAGAAACACCAGAGGAGGAGAAACTCCCCTCCTTTTCAAGGAGGGGTTGGGGGTGGTTTGCATCTGCTCCCTGCACCTCCTTCTCCAAGTTGCCGGGCGATAAATTTCCCGGCATCACCACTCGAATGCCTTTATCCTCTGCATCGCGCTGCTCGCCTTCAGCTACGAGCAGACGTGCACTCACGCCGGCAAGTGCATCAGCTACAGCCTCACCCGGAAGGCGTGTGCTGATGGGACAGGCCACACATCCAATGCGCCACAGCGCGAGGAGCAAGATCAGATAGTCCTCGCCATTGGGCATCAAAAGACCGACGCGGTCTCCAGCGCCGCACCCAACCGCCCGCAGCCGCGCGGCAGCGTAATTCGCTCTGGCGTCCAGTTCACCGTAGCTAATGGTGTCCGCCGGCGTCCGGATCGCCTCCAGGCCGGGATCACGCCGGGCAATCTCCTGAACCGGGCAGGGCACTGCAAGCATCGACGCGCTCCTCATCATTGGTGACTGCTCGTAAAGGACTTCACTTCTTCCAACATGTCCCGGCGGACCGCATGGTGCGATCGAGCGAAGGAGTCCGCCGTCAGAATACCCCCGTTCATATCGAGGCCCGGATCCAGCACGTCCTCTGCCAGCCTGCTGTACGTATCGAATCCCATCGCGGTGCCCTGCATGCTCAGATGCTCGGCCAGCCGGGCCATGCTGCCAATCCCGACACCGGACTCAAAGGCTGCACTGAGGACCGGCACCATGCCGAGCCCACGCGCCGCCGCCACGTGACGGGCCGTCGTAGAGAGGCCTCCGATGAGGGTCGGCTTTAGCACGATGGCGGTAGCGTAATCATGTTCGTGCAATCGGTCGGCAGAAACGTCGCACAGACTTTCGTCGAGCGCGATCCGGGCGCCGGTCCGGTCGACGAGCGCGCGAAGATCAGCCGCATCTGCCAGCGGCTCTTCCAGGTATTCGTATCCCAGGTCCGATGCATCCGCAATGAAAGCCAGAGCCTCTCCGAAGGTCCAGGCCCGGTTGGCATCGAGGCGGACACGAATGCCCGGGCCGAGCGCGGACACGAGGGCGCCCATTGTTTCTAAATCCTCCTGAACGGTATTACGCCCGACCTTCAGTTTCACCGTTCGGAATCCCATCGCAACACACGCTTTGGCCGACACGACGACCTCCTCCCGATCCCCCACCAACAATGCATTTACGGCTACGTCAGACGCATTCTCGGACGGACTCGCATCCAACACGAGATCCCACAGGGCGGATTCGATCCCGAACCGCACTGAGGACGCCAGGCCGTTTCCCCCGAAACGCAGGATTCCATACGGACCGCGATCGATCCGCTCTGGATCAATCCCGATCAGCCCCGGCCCCAGGTTTAGAAGCTGACGCTCCGCATCGGCCAGCATCTCCTTGCTAAAGCCGGGCAGCGGCGCGACCTCGCCCCATCCGGTCTGCCCCGAGTCCGCGCCTAACTCGATCAGCAGTCCACGGCGCTCCGCATGGGGCCAGCCCTTCAGCAGGACCGGCTCCCGGAAAGGCAGGACGTACCGGTACACCCGGACGGACTCGATGTGCATGGCACCCGCGCTACAAGATCCAGCCGACGGAGAAGACGAAGCTGTAGATGAACAGCAGGCGGCCGGTAGCCCCCAGCACCGGATTCAACACGTGTGCCTCCCGCTCACGGGCAAGGGTCTTGACGTTGACGATCCCCAGAACCGGCACCAGGGCAGCAACCGCCGCCCACGGGTGCTGGCTGCTGAGGAAGGCCACGGCCAAGGCCACCACAGCGGCGCCCCCGAGGCAGAAGCCGTACAGCCCCACTCCGAACGAGCGTCCGAAGCGCACCACGAGCGTGCGCTTGTCGGCAAGCCGGTCCTCGTCGACGTCCCGAATGTTGTTCGCGAGCAGGATGGCCACGGAAAGCAGTCCGGGCCCCAATCCCGCCACGAGCACGAACGGCTGCACGAACAGGGCCTGCACGTAGTACGTCCCCGCCACCGCCACCGGGCCGAAAAAGATCAACACGAACAGGTCGCCCAGCCCCAGGTACGCCAGCGAGTAGCGGCCCGCCGTGTAGAGGATCCCGCTCAGGATGGAGAGGACGCCGATGGCGACCACCGGCCACCCCCCACGCCAGATCAGGTAGACGCCGGAAAGCAGCGCCAGTGCGAACACGGCTGACGTCGCCCGGCGCATCATCTCGGGCGTGACCAGCCCCGCCTGCGTTACCCGCATCGGCCCCTTCCGCTCGCCCGTGTCGGCGCCCTTCTCGAAGTCGGCGTAGTCGTTGCTGAAATTCGTCCCGACCTGGATGAGCACGGACCCTAACAGTGCAAAGAAGGCTGACAATGCGTGGAACACACCGTCATCCACGGCCAGGGCCGTGCCCACGACGACGGGCGCCACGGCGGCCCACAGCGTCTTGGGCCGCGCCGCCAGCAGCCATACCTTCAAACGCGACCGCGGCTGTGCAGGTGTATCCATGAATGTCCCTGTACGCATGTGTCAGGGCCGATATGGAAACTTGCCGAAGTCTGGCTTCCGCTTCTCGTTGTACGCATTCCGACCTTCCTGCCCCTCCTCGGTCATGTAAAAGAGCATCGTCGCGTTCCCGGCGAGTTCCTGCAAGCCCGCCTGGCCGTCGCAGTCGGCGTTCATGGCCGCTTTGAGGCAGCGAATGGCGATCTGTGAGTTGGCGAGGATGTCGCGGCACCATTGTACCGTTTCCTCTTCCAGCTTCTCCAGGGGTACCACTGTGTTCACGAGGCCCATGTCAAGCGCCTGCTGCGCGGTGTAAGGGCGGCACAGGAACCAGATCTCACGGGCCTTTTTCTGGCCGACGATGCGGGCCAGGTATGCCGATCCATAGCCGCCGTCGAACGAGCCGACCTTCGGGCCTGTTTGCATGAACATGGCATTATCGGCGGCGATGGTGAGGTCGCACATGACGTGCAGCACGTGGCCGCCCCCGGCGGCCCACCCGGCCACCATCGCGATGACGGGCTTCGGACAGGTGCGGATCTGCCGCTGGAAGTCCAGCACGTTCAGCCGCATGACGCCGGTGCCTTCCTCCTTGTATCCGGCGTCTCCCCGGATCCTCTGGTCACCACCCGAGCAGAACGCCTTCGTGCCCTCGCCCGTCAGGATCACCACGCCGATCTCGTGGTCGTCGCGCGCGTCGTCGAGGGCCTGCATCATCTCGCTCACGGTCAGCGGGCGAAAAGCGTTGCGCACCTCGGGCCGGTTGATGGTGATCTTGGCGATCCCCTCCGCCTTGTGGTATTTGATGTCGGTGTACTGACCGGCTTCCTGCCAGTTGATCGCAGACATGGGTCCTCTACATAAAGTTGAACTGGAAAAGACAGCGGAAAGATACGGCCAGACGGCGAAGGATTCGGGGTCTGGACCGGGACTATGGTTGAGGAGCCTGCAAAAAATCTCTGACGAGATCGGCATACGCTTTCGGATACTCGGCGTGTACCGTGTGGCCGGCGTTGGGCATGACCGCCGCCCGCACGTGCTCCGAGAGTGCGTCCATACGCGCTCCTACTTCGACGTACTTGCCATCCAGCGCCCCCGCGATGAACAGCGTCGGCATGTGCAACTCGTCGAGCCGGTCCCATAACGGCTCCTGCACACCCGTCCCCATCCCCCGCAGCGCGCGGGCCAGCTCGGCAGGCTCGTTGCGCCGCCGGGCGTCCTTCACGCGGGTCAATAGCTCCGGGCGCTGTGTGAGGGAGGCGAAGACCGGCTGGCTATACCAGTCCTCCACGAATCCGGCGAAATCCTGCGTTTCCAGGCGCACGGCGTGGGCCTGGTCCACGCCGCGCCGGGCCTCCCGGTCAGCGGCATGCTTCAAGCCGGGGGTCGCCGACTCCAATACCAGGCGGCGACACC
>DASSAV010000477.1:0-2230 GCA_035699265.1 Rhodothermales bacterium | reverse complement strand
AATGTCGTAGGACCACCCCTTTGCGTATCCAAATTATACCATTTGGGATGGCGTGGCGCGTTAGCGATATTTCGTATCGCTAGGGCGCCGAGACAAGCTCGGCGTATCTTGCGGGGTGCAAGTCCCCGTCGGGTAAGGGTTAGCCACCCACCCGTATCGAGTCTTGCGTCCGTGGCGGAGTCGGAAACGACGAACAAGACGGGCGAAGCGTAGACAGAGAATCCTGCAGGCCGTAAGGGAGATCACGCTCCCTGAAGTGCTGGTACAGCTTCGAAAAGAAAAAAACATGCGGTCGCCGAGGGTCTTAGCGTTCGCCGAAGGCAACACAGAAGCGCCCGACGTGGCGAGGGCGTGGAGGGCCGCCGGAGTCATCAGGCCGTGGCATGCAGGAAGAGATACGTTAGAGAACTCGGGAGGCCCCAGCAGCCCCCATGAAGGGTAGGCGGAGAAGTACTGTGACAGGGAACGCCCGCCGAATGCCGCTGGGGAGTCTTATCAGGCATAGTACTTCGAGCATGGGAGAGCCATGTACATGGGAAAGGGCCTGACGGAAGCACGCAGCCCGCAAAGGCAACTTGTGCCGGACAACGTTGGACCGGGGTCACACGAGCCAACCTTCCTGCGGGGAATAGCCATCAAGGCGGAGACCAACAAGGAACACCGGTTTAGGGATCTGTACCGGTGCCTCAACGCTGACCTCCTGCGATACTGCTGGCGCGACCTGAACAAGGATGCGGCCAGTGGGGTCGATCAGGTAACGGCGGAGCAGTACGCCAAGGACCTAGAGGCGAACTTGGAGGCACTGGCCGAGCGCCTAAAGCGCAAGAAGTATCACGCGAAGCTCGTGCGGCGTGTGTATATCCCGAAGGAGAACGGCAAGGAACGCCCCTTGGGAATCCCAGCCCTGGAGGACAAGTTGGTGCAGCTGGCTTGCGCCAAGCTGCTGGCTGCAATCTTCGAGCAAGACTTTCTGGATTGCAGCTACGGCTACCGACCAGGGAAGGGTGCAAGGCAGGCGGTCAATGACCTCACCCGCAACCTTCAGTTTGGAGTGTACGGCTATGTGGTGGAGGCAGACATCAAAGGCTTCTTTGACCACATGGATCACGACTGGCTGCTGGAGATGCTGGCGGAGCGCGTCGATGATCGTGCGTTCCTAAACTTGATCCGCAAATGGCTGAAGGCAGGTGTGCTGGAGACGGATGGACAGGTGGTCCATCCTCAGCACGGCACTCCTCAAGGCGGCATCATCTCACCGATCCTGGCGAATGTGTATCTGCACTACGTCCTGGATCTGTGGTTTGAGAAAGTGGTCAAGCCCCAGGTGAAAGGCGAAGCGATGCTGTGTCGTTACGCCGATGACTGGGTGTGCGCTTTCCGCTTTAAAGAGGATGCCGATCGGTTTTATAAGGTGATACCGGAACGGCTGAAGCAATACGGCCTACAGGTAGCACCTGAGAAAACCCGTTGCCTGCGATTTAGTCGATTTCACCCGAGCATGAAGCGACGGTTCACCTTTTTAGGCTTCGAGATCTACTGGCACTACAACCAAAAAGGCAAACCGTGGGTGCAGAAACGCACGGCCCGCAAGAAACTGCAGGCCTCAAAGCGGCGGTTCAAAGTCTGGATCCGAAAGGCCCGACACATGTCTGGTCGAGCATTCTTTCGTGGACTTAACGCACGGCTCCGGGGGCACTACAACTACTACGGCCTACCGGGCAACACGCGCTCGCTATGGAGTGTATATTACTGGGCGATACAATGCACCTTTAAATGGCTCAATCGCCGAGGCGGAAAGCGAAACAGCTACGACTGGGAGACGTTTAAAGGTCTCCTCAAACGCCTGGGGATTGCCAAGCCGTGCACTGTACCCGTCCGTCCCTAAACGGCTCGAACTTGCGGTCTCAGTCTTGCGTGAAAGCGAGTGCAACCGAGGAACCCGGTGCGGGAAAACTGCACGCCGGGGTCTGTGCGGGGGGCGCCGGGCAACCGGCGTTCCTACCGCGAATTCTCCCGGATATGCGGGTTTTGCGGCGGATCCGGCCATCTAACGTTAGAAATCATCGCTATTTCGCGTCCGGAAACATCGTTGAAACAAATAGCGATGCAAAATATCGCTAACGCGCCCGCCCGAGCCGGCCCCCAGCCCCCTACCCCAACCACGCCGGCCGAACCCGGCCGATCACCGCCCACGGGTCCGCATCCGCATTGCGTCGAGCAGCGCTCGAAA
>DASSAV010000476.1:0-3555 GCA_035699265.1 Rhodothermales bacterium | reverse complement strand
TTTACGCGGAGGCCGAGTTGGGGCATGATCATGTCGGTGCCGGAGCGGGTGGTGTCGAAGAGGAACCGGCCGTCGATTTGCTGGACGGAACTGCGGTTCACGTACGAGGCGTCGGTGCCGAAGAGGTAGCGGGCGCCGATGCTGAGGGCGACCGAGCCGGGTTCATCATCGAAGCCCATCGGGCCGGTGTAGAGGGTGAGGTCGAGTCCGGCCCCGCCGCCGTAAGTAAAGGCCCAGTCGCTCATGTTTGCCGACGCAGAGAAGCCGTCGTCTATGATGATGCCGCTGCCGATGTGTGTGCGGGTGACGAAGTAGTTGACGCCAGCGACGGCTTCGGCGTACGGCTGGATGATGCCGGTGGGGGGCTGGAGGCGTGCGACCAGGTGGCCCATGACGATGTTGCTGCTGGTAGCGAAGTCGACCACCTCGACCGGGACGTTGGCCAGATCGTAGAGTTGCAGGCGCTCATCGCGGCCATAGTTCACCAGGCCGACTTCCGTGCCGAGGATGAGAGGGGAATGCGGCAGGCGCCCGCCGAAGAACACGGTCGCCCCCACCCCATTCCGGTCGACGTTGTCGGCGAAGTCGCCCTGGGGTACCGCAAAAACCAGGTTCAGGGTGCCGCTCCCTTCGGCCCGGTCCTGCGCATGCCACAGATCCTGCGCGTGGATGACGGCAGGTGTGCCCACCAGCGCCAGCACGGCGAGCCATAGAAACGTGGGTTTCATGTCGTTGCCTCCCAAAGTTGACGTAACAACTCGGTGTGTGAGGAACGGGGTACAAAGCAAGATACGGGATCGAATGCGACGGCGTTGTAAGGATGTGGTCCTTTGTTGGTCGTCAGTTGTCCGTTCTCCGTTGTGTTCGCGTGTTTGGGGGTTGAGGATAGAGGCGTTTTGCTGAAACAAAAGAGCAGGAGGCAGGGTGTTGAAGACTTCCATGCATCTTGTCCGGAGGACCGATGGCGCAAGAGGTACAGCAGGGGGACGCGCTCCTGATCGTAGACGTGCAGAACGACTTCATTCCGGGCGGTGCGTTGCCCGTTCCGGACGGGGACGAGATAGTCCCGGTGCTCAACGAATGGATCGCAGCGGCGCGGGAGGCGAACGTCCCGGTTTACGCATCCCGCGACTGGCACCCGTTCAACCACGTCTCCTTCGAGGACGAGGGTGGTCCGTGGCCGGCGCATTGCGTCCGGGAGACGCCCGGCGCAGCGTTCGTGGCCGACCTCGACCTGGAAGAGGACGTGACGGTGCTCAGCAAGGCGGAGAAGCCGGACAAAGAGGCCTACTCCGCATTCGACGGCACCGGGCTGGCGGGGCGCCTTGAGACGAGTGGGGTGAAGCGCCTCTGGGTGGGGGGACTGGCGCTCGACTATTGTGTGCGGGCCAGTGTGCTCGATGCGGTGAAGAGCGGGGTCGAGACGCATTTGATCCTGCCCGCTACCCGCGCCATTGAGGAGGAGACGGCGAAGAAAGCCATCGGTGAGATGGAGGCAGCGGGGGCGGTGATTGAGCGGGAGAGCCGGCCGTATGCAAGGGCGGGTGCCAAATCCTGACCCACTTTCATATCCTACCTTCCCGAACCCGCACTTTCTCCCTCACAGACTCGTGCGCTCGTAGCCTCCTCGACACCTACACGCCCCATGCCCAAGCCGGACTGGGTCAACGACGATAATGCTGCCCTGCTGACGGACCTGTACCAGCTTACGATGGTGCAGGCGTACTATTTCGAGGGGCTGCACGACACGGCGGTATTCGACCTCTTCTTCCGGAGGCTTCGGAAGCGCAACTACCTGGTCGCATGCGGGCTGGATACAATCCTGCATTACCTGGAGAGCGTCCGGTTCACCACCGAGTCGCTGGGCTTTCTGGCCGGGGTGGGGGTGTTCAAGCCGGCGTTCCTGAAGTGGCTCGGCGGCTTCCGGTTTACGGGGGACGTGTACGCCATCGCCGAAGGGACGCCGGTGTTCTGCGACGAGCCCATCGTAGAGGTGGTAGCCCCGATTCCGGAGGCGCAACTGGTCGAAACCTTCCTGCTCAACCAGATCACGTTTCAGACCGGGGTGGCGAGCAAGGCGAGCCGGGTGGTGCAGGCGGCGCAGGGCCGGACCGTGGCCGACTTCGGGCTGCGTCGGATGCACGGGGCGGATGCGGGCCTGAAGGCCGCCCGGGCGTGCTACGTGGCCGGCGTGGACGCAACGTCGGACGTGCTGGCGGCACAGTTCTACGGGATTCGGCCCACGGGCACGATGGCGCACAGCTACGTGGAGGTACACGACAGCGAGGAGGAGGCGTTCGCAGACTTCGCCCGGCTCTACCCCGGCACGGCGCTGCTGGTGGACACATACGACACGCTGCGGGCCGTGCACCGGGTCGTGGAGCTTCGGCAGCAGATGGGCGATGCGTTCTGCGTCGGCGCGATCCGGCTGGATTCCGGCGACATGGCCGCGCTGGCGAAGGAGGCCCGGCGCATCCTGGACGAGGGCGGTCTGTCCAACGTACACATCTTCGCGAGCGGGAGTCTGGACGAGTACGGCATCGCCGAACTGCTTCGGGAGGGCGCGCCGATCGACGGGTTCGGGGTCGGCACGAAGCTCGGCACGATAGCAGACCGGCCCTACCTGGACAGCGCCTACAAGCTGGTCGAGTACGCGGGGGAAGGCCGCATGAAGCTGGCCCAGCACAAGGTGAACGTGCCCGGCAGGAAGCAGGTCTACCGCTTCTTCGAAGAGGGCAAGGCGGTTCGGGACGTCGTCACGGCGCACGACGAGGCGTCCGACGGGCGGCCATTGCTGGAACTGGTGATGCAGGGCGGGCGGCGGACGGAGGCGGGCAGGCGGACGCTGGATGAGGCGCGGGAGCGGTGCCTGGGGTCGATTCTGCACCTGCCGGATGAGTTGCTCGCGCTGGAGGAGGTGGCGGAGCCGTATCCGGTGCTGGTCAGCGCGCGGCTGCGGCAGGAAGCTCAGGAACTGCGGCGGAGGCTGGAGGAGAGGGCGGGGGGGTGATAGGGTGCCTTGCGTATTGCTTTCGGTTTACGTTAGTTACGATCCTGCTGCATCATCTTGCGCATGGCTGCGGCTCGCTAACTCCATTCAAATCAGGGTGACGGTAATGAAAGCACGGAATCCAATCTGGTTTTTTGGTTTGATGTTGCTGTTCGTCTGTCTCGGACTCACGTCCTTTACCACGGGAGTCCGAAGCGTCGATGTGGTCGGCTTATTCGGGACGGGAATGGGTTGTGGGGCGGCGTTGGCGGGTGCTCTCGTTAGCCTTCGGACTATGCGGTCCGGTATCGCGTAATATCGGATGCGGGCGTACAGCGCGGGTCAGCGGAGGCGGGTGGATCGTATTTGAAGGTGTAGCCTCAAGATGTGGGTCGCGATTTTGCTCGATGGATTGCTAAGAGTCGGTATGACCCGTTTCGACCTTGCAACCGTCCTCCTGCTCATCATTGTCGGATGCACTACGAAGCCCGGCCCTGCGCCCGTCGCCAATTCTGCCTCAGCTTCTACCGCGCAGGACATGGGTGGTGCCGGTACACCGGACACCT
>DASSAV010000475.1:0-8108 GCA_035699265.1 Rhodothermales bacterium | reverse complement strand
TGGAGGCGGACGCTGAAGAAGGACCGTGTTTCGGTGTCGATGAAGCTGTTTGCCACTCTGAACCCGGATGAGAAACAGGCGCTCGATGCCGCTGTGGAGCGGTATGCCGCGTTTCTGGGGAGAGTAGCGGCGTAAGGGGTGCTGCGGTTAGCCTTCCTACGTCCTTGCAAGCCCGCCCGGAGGCCTAAAAACGATAGCCGACGCTAACGAGTATGCTCCGGGGCAGGATTGCCTGGCCGGTGGTATATGTACTGTTCGTGGTAGTACCAGCGTTAGGCCCGGTCGTCACAATTGATTCCGCCGCGCCATCGGCATTGACCCTCAGAACATCCTCTCCGGTGCGGGAGGCCATCAGCGCAATAGCCTGCGTATTCGTCAGATTCGTGCCTCTCACGGCGAGACGGACGTCTCGGTAGGTGTAGCCGATGCCAGCCTGAAGCTCGCCATATCCCGGTATTACGATCGTATTCGGGCGATTTGCCATCCGCTCGCCTGTGTAGCGGTAATTCGCGAAAGCGTCCAGCCCGTGCACGGTGTACGAGGCCGTAAAATCTGCCAGAATCCGCACGGCATCGTTCAGGAAATTGCCTTCGTAATCCCGAACCTGGGGCCCGCTGAGCGGGTTGTCGCCGGGAACGAAGAACTCGTACTCGAACCGTGTGAAACGAGGATCCTGGAGTGTCGAAACGACCTGAAGATTAAGGTTTCGGATGGGACTGTAGGCCACCTCCGCCTCCACCCCGATGGTTCGGGTATCGCCCGGAATGGGGAGAAAGGCGAAGCTGCCATCCGCACGGCCGCGGTGCAGCACCGTTATCAAATTCTTGCTGGAGCCGTAGAAACCCGTGACGAGGGCGGACCACTGCGGCCGGGCCGCTTTCAGGCCGACCTCCGCCTGGAGAATCGTCTCTACTTCTCCTTTGTTAGTCTCACCAGTGACCTGACTGCCGTTCGACGTCTGGAACGTCCACTGTTGAACCGTTGGGATGCGAGCGCCACGGCTGCCGCGCGCGTAGATCGCCAGTGAGTTCGTGAGCCGGTAGTTTACCCCCAGCGACGCTCCCCAGGTCGAGAACGTGTAATCCCAGTTCCGGTATACACCGCTCCCGAACATGCCGGAGACGGACTGCTGCGGGGTGGGTGTAAATGGAGCATATCCTTCCGGTACTTCCTGGCCGACCACCACACCGTCTACGACACGACCCGGAGCAACCGGACGTTCACTGGCGCCATCGTTAAAGCTGACGTCGAGCCTGCCGCCAAAGTCGAGGTTGAGCCGGTCGGTTATCTGCCACGTATCCCCGGCATAAACCGCACCCACCTGGGTCGTGTTGTGGAGATTATAAAAGCCGGTGTTGTACCCTGCAAATCCATCGGTGGGCGTGAGGCCCATCGGTTGACCCTCCGGCCCAGGGATCATCACCTGTACGAGCCGCGGCTGGTTCTTCACTTCTACGAAAACACCCGCCTGGACGAGCTGGAGATTCGTCTCGTACCCGCTTACGTACAGGCCTGTATTCAGGCTGTGCCGGCCTAACCGTTTCGTAACCTGGAGATTCGAGATGAAGTTGCTGACGGGTTGGTGCACGAACGCCATTCCGAAGACGCTCATGAGCCCGTTACCATTCAGGTCTGCCACAGCGCTCTGATCCGTAATCGTTTCTCCCGTGTTCACGTATCTAATGAAACGCGGTACGTTCGCAGGTAGGCCCGGGGCGCCGAAAGCGGTGATCGGAAAGGCATCCGCTACATCAATCATAAGATTGTTTTCGTTGAGCGAGCGGAGATAGCGCGCACGCAAGGTCGCGTTCCATCCAAGACCTAGATCACGTGAGATTTCCAGGCCCGCCATCCTGTAGCGCGTCACGTATCCGTCGCGCATGTCCTTCTGAACCGTGGATCCCGGGTTGAAGGCATCGGGAATGGTGAGTTGGAGACGGTCGTCGGAGTAGGTGGTACCTGTGCCGAGTTGCGGACCACCGGAGATAGCGGTCGGGTTGTTGAAGTTGCGAATCGGGATTCCCATGTACCAGATATTGTTCTCGTTCAAATACTTGAGGTATAACCTGGCATAGCCCCGGTGGAAGTCTCGCGTGATGTTGGCCTTAAGCTGTCCGCCTTTATTGGCCGGGTATCCCGCATAACGAACCCCCCGATCATAGCGCAGATAGCCCCCTACATTGAAACGCCAGTTCGAGGCCAGCGGACCGCCGACGTTCACGTCCTGCCTGAACATTCCCTGGTCGCCGGCCGTGCTCTTCAGCGTCCCCCCCAGACGAGAACCACCCGTCTTGCTGATGAAGTTGACGATGCCGCCCGGCGTGCCACTTGCGAATACTGCGGCGCTCCCGCCCCGCACAGCCTCCATACGTGATACCGTCTCGTCGACCCGCAACATGGCGTCGGGAAAAGCGAAGAGCAGACCAGGCGGCTCGAAGACGGGTAGACCGTCCTCCTGAAGACTCACGTACCGATAGGAACTGTTGGCCGTCATGGGAAGCCCGCGCACCGTAACGTCGCTGCCGATCTCACCATACGTGGTATTGACCTGAATGCCGGGAACGGCACGCAAGAGGTCCGACGTTCCGCGCGGAATTCGTTGTTCGATCTGGAGCGGCGACAGCGTGGTGATCGCGGTGCTGGACTCCAGCTTCGTGGCAGCATTAAACGTGCCCGAGACTACGACCTCGCTCAAGCCCAAAGGATCTTCGCTTAGCACGAAATTGATCTCCAGCGTCGCCCCGGCACTGGTCGTAACCGGCCGCTCCTGGACGTGATACCCGATGTAAGTCGCCACAAGGATGTACGTCCCCTCTGGCAGTCCCGTAATCTCGTACACCCCGGAGGCATCCGCTGCACTAGCCATAGTGGTGCCGCGCACCTGCACGCTTGCGCCTGGCAACGGCCGGTTGTCGTCATCGAGAACGCGGCCCCGCACCGTGGCAGTCTGCGCGAAGGCAACGGGGGTACTGGAACAAAGCGCGAGAACGCAAACGGCGAGCAAAGCTACGCGGGAGATGGCACTCATGGCGACCAAACTGGTGTAAAGAGGAAAAAAGGGGGGCGGGTAGAAGAAGCGTCAGGAGAGCGGCTTTGACGGGGCTAGATAGCCGTTCGCTGCGCGGTAGGAACCGATCTGATCGTAGATGGACGGGTCGTCGGGCGCCGAGGTGGCCAAACCATCGACGTACCGGTTAAACATGCAGAAGGCGGCTGCGATGAGAACGGCGTCATGAATCTCGACGTCCGTTGCACCCTCTGCGCGGGCAGTTGCCACATCCGCATCCGTCACCGTACGGCCGCCCTGTTGCACTCTGGCAGCAATGCGCATGAGCGCCTTCAACTTGGGACTGATCTCGGCTGCTTCAGGATCTTCGATGACCCTTTGGACTACCGCGGCGTCGTTCAGATGATGCCGGGCTACGGCTCCGTGCGTAGAAGCGCAGAACTTACATCGATTGAGGCTGGAGACGTAGGTGGCAATTAACTCCCGCTCCCCTTTCGTAAGAGGCGAAGGTCCCTGAAGCAGAACTTCAACGAGGTGATTCAACGGGAGGGCCGTCTCCGGGCGGTAGGCCATGAGGCCCCGGATGCCGGGCATTCCTTCGGGAACAGGTACGTGTGCCATCTCAAGACGTCGGTGGGGCGTACTGGTGGTTTGCGTACCCTTCGGGTAGGCGGTTGTATCCTCGATTGACGATGCGGTCAGCGAGACGTTCGTAGAATGCAGGCTCGTCCGGAGTGAACGCAGCCATGCCGTCCACGTACCGGTTGTACAGGCAAAAGAGCGCAGCGATGAGGACCGTATCATGGATCTCCACATCCGTCGCCCCCTGTACGCGCGCAGCCTCGACGTCGTCAGCGGTCACATTCCGCCCACTTTGCTGAACCTTGCCCGCAATAGCGAGAAGCGCCCGCATTTTGTCGGAAACAGGAGCACAGGTTGGGTCCCCTTTGACCGCGCGGGAAGTATCACGTTCTCCAAACAGGAGGTCTGCCGCAGCCGTGTGGGCGGTCGTACAGAAGCGACACCCGTTCCGATGTGAAACGTAAGCGGCGATCAACTCGCGTTCGCCTTGCGTGAGCGACGACGGCCCGCGAAGAAGTGCCTGGGTCATCTCGCGGATCGGCTTGGCGGTGTCTTGCCGGTATTCCAACAGGCCGGTGATACCGGGAAGACTCTCTGGTAATGGAATATGCGACATCGGAACTTACCTTCCTTCGATGACCTGGTCGAACCTTGCCTTGTAGCCGTTCTCTGCCATGAGGCGGCCCATTTCAACATAATCCTCAGGTTCCGCCGGCGCCCACGTTGCCAGACCGTCGACGTATCGATTGAACATGGAAAATGAAGCCGCGATCAGGACCGCGTCGTGGATCTGCCGATCGGAAGCCCCGTGCCTCCGCGCCTCGGCAACGTCTTCCTCCATCACCGTTCGTCCGTCCTTCCGGACCTTTGCGGCGATGTTCAAGAGCGCCTTCAAGAGGCCGCTCACGGGTGCCGCATCGATGTCCGTAAGCACGGCATCTACCGTTCCGGCCTCGTCGCCATACAGGTGGCGGGAGGCGGACGCATGGCTGGATTTGCAGAAGTGGCACTCATTCAGCGCGGAAACGTAGGCCGCGATCAGCTCACTTTCCGCACGGCTCAGGCTGGAGTTCTCACCGAGGAGGGTCTCGGCCAACTCGTACAGCGAGCGCCCGGTTTCCGGGCGATAAGCCACGAGGCTACGGATGCCGGGTAAGTCGGCATTGAGGTCGATGTGAGGCATTCCAAGTGACTGGGAGGCTCCGAGGAGCGCGTTGGAGGAGTAATGGGAATCGGGGTGGAAAGTCGATTCTCCTTCGAACTGCCCTGTTCAGCGTTCGCAAAGTTACGGACTCGGCGAGCGGGCACCAAGTCGTTAACGCATTAAGATGTCGTGGGGATGCGCTTTTGCCCTCTCCCGGCTCCCGCGACCCATCCACGACTTATCCGAAACGGCTCGTAACAGCGGCGTCGGTTAGAGCAGCTTCCCTTTCGTTTCAGGGCCGAATACAGCGACGACGAGACCGACGACGTACATGAACGCAAAAGCAAATACTGCATTGCCGTAACCGCCGAGTACCGGCACGAGCACCCCGACGAAGAAAACCGCGATCGCCGTCACGATTCGTCCCACATTGAAACATATACCGGTGGCCGTCGAACGGACGAGCGTCGGGAATAGCTCAGGAATGTAGACCATGAGTACCCCCTGCCCGATACCGAAGAAGATGGCCAGCAGCGCCGTTTCCACGAAAACAACGGAGGAAAACACTGCGTTGGTCTTGAACAGGATAAAGGAGGCGACGAAACACCCCGCAAAGGCCAACAGCAGCGTCTTCTTCCGCCCGATCGCATTTGAGATGAAACCGGAGACTGCTGTGCCGACAATCCCGCCCATGCCCAGGAGCATCATAAGGAGCCCACGCTCCTTCTGACCACTGGCGTCGGGCGGAAGAATGCTCTGCGCCCAGGTCGGGAGCCAGGAGAAGGCCGCCCACAGACCGACAGACATGACACCAAAAACGGCAGCTCCCACGGCAAAATTCTTCCGAATCTCAGGTGCGACGAGGAGTTGGAAGGGGTTTGATCCGGACCTCCGCTGGGCGTTCGATGCCGCCCACGTTGCCGAGTCATGCGCGGAAAAGAACGAGGCGAATCCGACAGCCAACGGGAGCAGCCCGATGAGAAATGCGGATCGCCAATCTGGAAGGACGTAATTGATCGCGCCGGCCGAGACGATGCCGATGGGAAAGGCGACACCGAGCATACCGAGTGCGATTGCGCGAGAGCCGGGAGGCCAAATCTCCGCCACGAGAATGGCGCTTACTACCATCGTGCCGCCTACACCGGCACCGGCCAGAAAGCGGTAGACCATCAGGACGAGCCAATCTTCGACCCATACCGATGCCAGCGTCGCCCCTCCGAAGAGCGCAACGGCCACGGTAAACGCTTTCGCCCGTCCAAATCGGTCTCCGGCCCAGCCGAATGCAATTCCACCTGCGGTCCAGCCGATGAGAAAGAGCGACCCGACGTACGCACCGATCTCTCCGACGGCGACGTCATCCATCGTGCCGACGAGATCCCGGACGATAACGGGCAAATAGGTGGCGAGCAGTGTGGCGACGAGGCCGCAGAAGACATTGCTAAGCACACTCAAGAGAAACGTCGTCCACCGGCGCAATGTAGATTCTTGCACGCCGGCGGGCGTTTCTTGGACCAAGCCTACAGCCATACTGCCTACCCCGGGTCGATGTGGGCCAGCCAAGCGAGCGATTGGAGGAGGCCCAAGATAGCGCCCCGGGACCTGTTAAACGAGTCCGGCCGGAGCCCAGAGCAGATTCTCGAAATACGTGTGGCGGAAGCGTCTTCCGTTCAGGCGGTTTCCGCCCACCAGAGAACGGCCGAATACGTTTCTGGGTCACAGTCGAATGGGGGCACGGGCAGGCTCCTACGCCATCTCCGATGCACGGCGGCGCACGTGCCATGCGAGGCGAGCAAACAAGATAATGGCGATCAGGTCGAAGCAGAGTTTGCCGATCTGATCGACGGGAGGCGCGTTCAGGATGATGAGGACGCCGCCGAGCATCGCGGCCAGGGTCGCCCCGAAGATCAGGGCCAGCCGGTGCCGGTCGTTCCAGCCACGAGCGCGGGACAGGTAGCGGACGCCGAGGAGGCCCAGTCCCACCCAGGCCAGGCCGATTGCGATCGGCAGCGGCGGCGAGGCGCCGGGGAGCGCGGTCGCGGGGAGAAAGGCAAGGGCGATCATGACGAACCAGACGAGCCCGTGGATGAACGCGAGTACCCCGACGAGCCAGGGCGGCCACGCGCGACGTTCAGCACGCCGGTGCGGCTGCGCCGGGCGGAACGCCAGGGTGCCGCCGACGATCCCCACAATCACGACGAGTGCCACACCGACGTACGCAAGCGGGACCCGGTAGGTGCTCGGCCCGAATTTTTGCAGCCCTACGTAGTGCCAGAGGAAGTAAACGCCGATGGACGCCAGCACGAAAACGACCGAGGCCGCCCGGAATCCCCGCCGTTCCAGCCAGGGCTCGTCGCGCCGGGAGGGGAACAGAATTTCGGTGAGATAGATGGGGAGGACGACGGCGTAGACACTCTCGTACCAGAGCATGGCGACGAGAAAGATCCATTGCACGCCGAACGCCCAGCCGAAATTGCCGGCGTGCGCGGGCGGGAAGAACTGTGGTGTGAGGGAGGTCTGCAAAATCACGCACTCTTCGGCAATCGCGTAGGCGATGCCCAGCAGCAGGATCGTGCCCCAGCCGCGACGGCGTCGCCGGACCGTTTCTCGGATGAGGAGCGCGCCGACACCGTAGACGCCCATCTCCGGAATGAGCAGCCAGAGATTGCTGATCCGCACGATGCCCATGAGCAGTTCGGCGAGCACGGGCGAGAGGAAGATGAGCGCCGCGATGGGCGCGACGCTTCGCCAACTGCTCCCGGAGACAGGAACCGAAGCAACGGGCTGTGTGGTCAGGCTTTCCATTATGCCTCTTTAGATTGCCAGCTACGGCCAGGCGAAGCTTCCTTCCGATCGGCGGCGACCTTGGATTCTTCCAGCTTTACGAGAAGCCGCGTGAACGTGCGGACCTCCACGGCGTCCCAGTCGGCGACGAAAGCCGCGAAACGGTCAAGCCCCACCTGTGTCAGCCGCTTCAACTCGTTCCGGCCCTTCTCAGTGAGCGTGAGGGTACAGGATCTGCGGTCGTCCGGATTGGCGATTACGTTCACAAGCCCGCCTTCTTCGAGCGACTGGACGTGCCGCGTGATCGTGGATTGGTGCACGTCGAGTTCGGTGGCGATCTGAGAGGGGTTGACCTTCTCCTGTTCGCCGATTTTCTGGAGGACGGACAGGGCGCTTGCGCCCGGAATGCGGCGGCGGGCACGCTCGAGGCTCCCCACGAGCGTGAACAGGGCTGCCACCATCTGCTGGACATCGTCTCGATCAGGCTTCATGGGATGAAGGTAATATATTTGCTTGCGCCATGCAACTATATGTACATAATCAGATTTGATGATGCGCAGATTCACTCGACAACGAGGGAGCGGACCTGTTTGC
>DASSAV010000474.1:0-3918 GCA_035699265.1 Rhodothermales bacterium | reverse complement strand
GGATGCAAGGCGTCGTGGTACTCCCGTGCCCACGCGGTGATGCGCTCGTTGTTCGCTGGATCGGGATCTACACCGACGATCACCTGCCCCCAAATGGCGTCCCTGTAGCTGAATGCCGTGTCTTCCCGGCCGACCTGATGTACCGCACCGTCAATCGGGTACAGGTGCATCGTCGAGAACATCGTTGGAAGCTGTGATCCGTAGAAGACGTGTTGTGTAATGGCCTCGTCCGGGATCTCCTTCACGAAATCCGCCCGCCAGTACCACTGAAGGCCGGGCGGGTACAGCGCGTCGAACGCGCTCTGAAGCATCGGGTACGGCATCGGTTGGATCCCGTATAGCGCAGGCAGTTGGCCGAACTCCCGCACGGGGCGGAACGCTTCCTCAGCTTCTTCTTCGGGTCCGGTGTAGCACCACACGATGCCGCACATCGGCTTCATGTGCAGGTGCTCGGGGAATGGCGGTCCCGGCGGCACGATCAGGAAAGCGAAAAAGCCATTCAACTCCTCCGGGGCGTTCCGGATGAAGTCGCGGTACCAGCGCATGACGTCGGGTGCCTGCTCCAGCGTCCAGAGCACCGGCCCGCCCACGATGTTGCGCACGGGATGCAGCCTGAACAGGAAGGAGGTGACGACGCCGAAGTTGCCGCCGCCGCCGCGTACGGCCCAGAACAGATCCTCGTTCTCTTCCTCGCTGGCGGTTACGAAGCTGCCGTCGGCCAGCACCATGTCGACCGACAGGAGATTGTCGACGGTCAGGCCGTACTTGCGCGAGAGATAGCCGTGGCCACCGCCCAGGGTCAGGCCGCCCACGCCGGTGGTGGAGACGATGCCGCTGACAGTAGCGAGGCCGAAGGCATGCGTGGCGTGGTCGACGTCGCCCCAGGTGGCGCCGCCCTCGACGCGGGCGGTGCGCGCTTCGGGATCGACGCGGACGCCCTTCATCGGTGAGAGATCGATGACCAGGCCGCCCTCGCAGGTGCCCAGGCCGGGACCGTTGTGCCCGCCGCCTCGAACGGCCAGGAGCAAATCATGCTCGCGGGCGAAGTTCACCGACGCGATCACATCGCCCGCGTCGCGGCAGCGGGCGATGAGCGCGGGGTGCTTGTCGATCATGCCGTTGTAGATCTTGCGTGCGGCATCGTAGCCCTGGTCGCCGGGCGCGACGACTTCACCACGCAAACTGGCCTGGAGTGATTGCGCCAGAGATTGGTTGCTCATAACGGCTCCTCTGATTGGATAAATGGAGGTGGTGGCGCAGCGCAACTGCAACACTCGGAGCGAGGCGGACGGGCTCACACAACCGGTCGCCTCACTAGATTAGTAAAGGAAGCCGAGAGACGTGCTCCAATGATTGAAGCTCCCGGATCTTTGATCGAGGCTCCACATTCGCAAGTTGAACCAAACGGACCGTCGCGTCGTTTGGCTGGAAGCCGAATCACCGCAAGGGCCCTCGATCATGCAGCTACGTCGTCTCACTCCGTATCTCTTCGCCCTCGGAGGGGTTCAAATCTCGCCGGGCGGACGCCGGCGCTCCCGCACGCGGCAGGATGAGGGGAGCCACACGGCATAGGAGGCGGGTTCTTGGGCCATTTGTTGGACTGGACGACCATTGAAGTGCTGGCGGTGCTCTTTTTCGCCACGTTCATCCGCTCGACCTTCGGATTCGGCGAGGCGCTGATTTCCGTGCCTCTGCTCGCCCTCCTGATGCCGGTCGAGGTCGCCGCGCCGGTGGCGGTCCTGGTCTCCATCACGGTCGCAGGTGTCGTCGTCGCGCAGGACTGGCGGAAAGTCCATTTCCGCAGCGCCGGGTGGCTGCTGCTCGCCACCCTGTTCGGCACCCCGTTGGGCCTCGTGTTGCTGACGGCTGTATCGGGCGCGGCCGTCAAGGCAATCCTGGCCGTCGTCATCATCACCTTCTCGGGGTATTCTCTGCTCAGCCGCCGGCACGGCGAACTCGAGGACGACCGGCTGGCGTGGCTCTTCGGCTTCGGCGCGGGGATCCTGGGAGGGGCCTACGGCATGAACGGACCGCCGCTCGTGATGTACGGCGCTCTGCGCGGCTGGTCTCCCCAGCACTTCCGGGCTACTCTGCAAGGCTATTTCTTGCCTGCTAGCCTGCTCGTCATGTGCGGCTACGCCCTGACGGGCCTGTGGACGCCGGACGTGACGCGCTATTACCTCCTGGCCCTGCTCCCGGTTTTTATCGCCATTTTCCTGGGCCGTGCGCTCAATCAGCGTTTGGAAGCGCGCACGTTCCTCCGCTACGTCCATCTCGGCCTGATCGTGATCGGGGCTATTCTGCTGTTGCAGTCAATCTCCGGATGATAGGGCCGATACGTTCTGGAACAAGTACAACCTGTTGCCGTAGCTTGACCACTCCTTTTTCCAAGTACGCCGATGCCCGCTACCATCACGAAGGGCCAGATCATGAAGGCCGTCGCCGACCTGCCGGAGGACGCGACCGTGGAAGACGCCATCGAACGGCTTCTTTTTCTGAGTAAGATTGAGCAGGGTCTGGAACAAGCCCGCCGTGGAGAGACGATCCCGCACGAGGAGGTGCAGCGGCGCATTGAAGCGCGGATTGCGTCGTGGCAGAAGTAGTCTGGACGCCACGAGCCTACGCGGACCTGGAAGCAATTGGTGCCTATCACGCACAAAATGCTCCGGGTTATGCTGAATTGCTCGTGCGCAAGCTGATGCAGGCTGCCGAGCGGTTGACGTCGTTTCCGCAGTCGGGTCGGGTCGTCCCAGAAATTGGTGATGCGCACATGCGCGAGGTGATCCATCGGAACTACCGCATCGTGTACCTCCATATTCCCGCAGAAGACAAGGTAGAGGTATTAACGGTGTTTCACTCGTCCCGACAACTCGGTAAGCCGCCGGGAGAGGCGAGCCTCTAGCCATATAACCGACGAAAAGTGGTCATCATTCGCGGCACGAAAAAGCTCCTCAAGCGCATGGCGCCCATCACCCCGGAACCCCCCGCCTCCACTACCAGGCTCGGCGACTGGACAGGCAATCTCTACGGTGTCGGCCACCAACGCTACGTCCTCTTCATCGCAGAGCGCACGCGCCTCCCCGTCGTAATCCCCGCCCGCGGCCTGAAGAACGTGGAGCAACACCTGTCGGACGCCCTGGGCAAAGTCCTGCAAGCCCTCGGCATACCGCTCCAGGCGATCCGGGCGGAGCAGCAGGCCATGTCCGAGGCCGCCATCGCCCCTACCAACAGCCGGAGCCTCCTGAGCACGATGAATGATCTCGGCTATGCACTCAGGATCCATCTGACGGAACACCCGCATACCGACCTCGTCGATCTCGCGCTCTGGCTGGCAGATACGCCCATCGGGCCGAAGGTGTACACGTATCCGGATCGTGAAACGAAGCGCCTGTTCGCGACACAGGGCTGACAGGTCGCCGGTTATGCTGCACGCGCAAAGCACCACGACCTTCACCAGATAAGGAGGAAACAGAAATGGCAGTCAAACCCATCCCCGACGGTTATCACACCGTTACCCCGTACCTGGTCGTCCCGGACGTGGCCGCGCTGATCGCGTTCGTCGAGCAAACGTTCGACGGCGAGGAGATCCGCCGCATGGCCCGGCCGGACGGATCCGTCATGCACGCCGAGATGCGCATCGGAGACTCGGTCGTCATGATGGGCGAGGCGACGGATCAGTACAAATCCACGCCCGCCATGCTCCACCTGTACGTGGAAGACGCCGATGCCGTCTATCGGCGCGCGCTCCAGGCCGGCGCCACCTCGCTGAGGGCGCCTCAGGATGAGTTCTACGGCGACCGCATGGCCGGCGTGCAGGACGCCCAGGGCAACCAGTGGTGGATCGCCACGCACGTCGAAGACGTATCCCCCGAGGAGCAGGATCAGCGCGCAGCCGCTTTCGCCGCCCAGCAGTAGGCC
>DASSAV010000473.1:0-5368 GCA_035699265.1 Rhodothermales bacterium | reverse complement strand
ATCGCACCCGCCGATCTGCTCCGGCAGCGCCGCGAACCCATCGAACGCATCGAGGATCTGTCGGTGCTCCTCTGGCGTGAATTGCCGCGTGAGATGTGGCGTAACCGCCCGGTTCGTCACCAGGCCATCTTCCGAAACGGTGAGGTCATACCGAATAGCACCCCAACTGCTAGAGCCTGTGAATTCGATCTGGCTATCCGCCGGGATGGGTTCTCCACTCGAAGGCCCCACCAATTCGCACCCGGTCAATACGACGGAAAGCAACAGGGCGGGAAGCAGCGTGAGGCGTGCCGCAACATGCATGAGAGACCTGGCAAATGCGTAGACACTGGAATGCACTTAAACCTACTTGTAGGCCCCCAAACGGCACAAGGTCAAAAGGACTACCCTGAGCGATCCCACAGCGTCCCGGAACAGACCGAGATAAAGGCCCGATGCGGCGTTCCCTTCGCTGCAACGCAAGGCGCAACGCATTACGCCCCATCTACTCCGAATAGGTTATAAAGATAACCTGGACACCGGCCCTTCTCTTTCCTATCCTGCCAGGTTCACCACCCCGTCAGACAAACTACAGATACATGCGCACCACAGCCCCGCAAAAACACGCGTTCCGTGTGCAATCTGTGCAACGCACATTCAGCCCCGAAGGGGCGAGCTCCCTTTGCCTGGTCAACAGGGCCGGGCCACTCGTCTGCAATCCCCCGCCGCTCTGCACCCCGAAAACAGGGGTTCCGTGTGCAATGTGTGCAATCGTATCGCGAAAACCGTAAGACTCGTTACAATTGGCAGCCCTGCACCCCCCGAAAACTATGCGGCCTTCGTGCAAAGTGTGCAACCGGTCCGCTCAAACTGTAAGATCCGTTACAATCCACCGTAACACCCCGATGCCCAAGCAACGGACCACTGACCACCAACAACCGACCAAAAGTGTGCAAAGTGTGCAATGATGCGTCTTGCACGCTCTAGAATAATGCTGAAATCGTCAGATCCGTTACAATTCACCTCGGCCCTTCCGAAGAATAGTCGGCGGTCGGTAGTCCGTGGTCGTATCAAACACCCGAACACTCCGAAGAACCAAGCCGCCGCCCCGTCGTTTTGAAGCAAACCGAATCAGTACAGCTTTAACCCGCCTTCCCACATGAACTCCCGGATTCCAGCCCGGCTATACAGCTACGTCCTGGCAGCGGCGCTCCTCCTGGGCACCGCGTCCCCTTGCCTGGCACAGAGCGCAGCCCCCGCTAAGACCCCCACCCTCTTCGAGAGCCCTGAACTCGTCGAGCAATATCAACAGACGATCACCCCGGAAGACCTCGCCTCCCATCTCTACTTCTTCGCATCCGACTTCTTCGAGGGGCGCGAGACCGGCATGCCCGGCCAGAAGCTGGCCGCCCGCTATCTCGCCGCACAGTACCGGAAGATCGGCCTGGAGCCGAAGGGCACGGCGCAGGCAGATGGACCGTATGCGCCCCAGGCCTATCTCCAGCCGTTTACCGTCTACGGCACGCGCCTGAAGGAGGCCCGCCTCGCCGCCCTCTCCGGCGGCGACACCCTCGCCAGTGCCCGCTTCGCGCTGGATCACCCCAGCGACACCGCCTACCTCCTCCAGGGCAGCAAGCCGCAGGCTTCCGGCGCCGTCGTGTTCCTCGGCTATGGGATCGCCGACGACGACCTCGGCTACAACGACTACGCCGCAGCTCAGGCCGCGGGCATCGATCTCACAGGCAAATGGCTCCTCATCCTGGCCGACGAGCCGCTCTCCGGCCCCGAGACGAGCCTGCTCCACACGCCGGACGGCAGGCCGTCCAGGTGGTCGGAAGGTTATAGGGAAAAGCTGTACACCGCCCTCGACACGGCAAAGCCAGCCGGCGTTTTGATCGTGGGCGACACGAGCCCTCGCACTACCGACGACATCGCCACCCAGTCCGCCCGCCTCGCCGCAGGCCTCCAGAAAGTCGCCGGCCCCCTTTCGCTCGACCGCGACAATATCCGGGCGGGCCGGGGCCTCCCTGTCTACGTCGTGTCCACCGCCCTCGCCGACAAGCTCCTGGCGCCGAGCGGGCGCACGGTCGGCGCGCTCCAGCAGGCCATCAATACCAGCCTCAAGCCCATAGTGCTCCCCCTCCAGGACGTGTCCGTCGATAGCCGGATCGACCGCCCCGTCACGCCGTTTCAGACGGCAAACGTCGCGGCTATGGTCGAAGGCACCGACCCGGTTCTGAAGCATGAGGTGGTCGTCGTCGGCTCCCACTACGACCACATCGGCATCGACCCCTTCGAATCGGGCGATCAGATCAACAACGGCGCCGATGACGACGGCTCGGGCACCGTCACCACCCTCGAAATTGCCGAAGCATTCCAGAAGGCGAAGGAGGCCGGGTACGGGCCCCGCCGCTCGATCCTCTTCCTCAACGTCGCCGGCGAGGAAAAGGGCCTGCTCGGCTCCGAGTTCTATACGGACCACCAACCCATCGTCCCGCTCGAAAACACCGTCACCGACCTCAACATCGACATGATAGGCCGCTACGACCCGACCCGGCCCGGCGGCCACGACTACGTCTACGTGATCGGCTCCAAGCTGATATCGAAAGACCTGGACGACATCATCGAGCGCGCAAATACAGTGACGGACCTCAACCTGACCCTCGACGACCGCTTCAACACGAAGGACGACCCCAACCGGTTCTACGCCCGCTCGGACCACTGGAACTTCGGCAAGCACGGCATCCCGTTTGCCTTCTTTTTCACGGGCACACACGAGGACTACCACCAGGTCGGCGACGAAGCGTACAAGATCGACTACGACCGCATGGCCGACATCGCCCGCGAGATCTTCGCCACCGCCTGGCAGGTCGCCAACCAGGACGCCCGCCCCGCCGTCTCCGGCACGGGGTTTAATTGATATAAGGTGTGGATATAACCTTAAGAGAGGCTGTCATTGCGAGGAGCGCAGCGACGAAGCAATCTCCTGGCTGGTAGCTATTCCTACGGAGATTGCTTCGCTGCACTCGCAATGACAGCTTTGTTTAATGTGTCTCCCGATTGGGTACGACTAGGCTCCAAACCCACACCATCATCTCAATGATCGGTATGACATGCTAAATCAGATCAAGGCACTTTCAGAGGAGGTCTTCCCCGAGATAGTCGAACTGCGCCGCCGGATTCACGCGAACCCGGAGTTGGCCTTCGAGGAAAACGAGACGGCGCGCCTCGTCACCGAAACACTCGCCCCCCTCGGCCTGGAGGTACAGACCGGCATCGCCCGGACGGGGATCGTCGCCACCCTCGTGGGCGGCAAGCCCGGCCCTTCCATCCTGCTCCGCGCGGACATGGATGCCCTGCCGATCCTGGAGCAGAATACGTTCGACTTCGTCTCGAAGAATCCGGGCAAGATGCACGCCTGCGGGCACGACGCCCACACGTCCTCCCTCCTCGGCACCGCCATGATCCTGAGCCGGCTCAAGGACGAGATCCACGGCGCCGTACGGTTCGTTTTTCAGCCCAGCGAAGAGCGCCTGCCCGGCGGCGCGAAGGTCATGATCGAGGAAGGATTGTTGTCCATGAATGGCTCGGCTCCGCCGTCTCAGGCCATTTTCGGCCAGCACGTCCTGCCGAATCTGCCCGCAGGGAAAATCGGCGTCCGTGGCGGCATGTTCATGGCCTCGGCGGACGAACTGTACGTCACGGTCAAGGGCACGGGCGGCCATGCAGCCGCTCCACACACGCTAGGCAGCGACGCGGTGCTCGCCGCCGCGCACATCATCGTCGCCCTGCAGAGCATCGTCAGCCGCAACAGCCCGCCCGACGTGCCCAGCGTCCTCTCCATCGGCCGCGTCATTGCCGACGGCGCCACCAACGTGATCCCGGAACAGGTACGCCTCGAAGGCACCTTCCGCGCCATGGATGAGACCTGGCGTTTCCGCGCCCACGACCTCATCCGCCGCACCATCGAACACACCGCGCAGGCCTTCGGCGCTGCAGCGGAAGTGAGCATCGAAGTGGGCTACCCCGCCCTCTACAACTACCCGGAGCAAACCGACGCCGTCCGACAGGCCGCGTGCGAGTACGTCGGCGAGGAGGATGTGATCGATCTGCCACAGTGGTTCGCCAGCGAAGACTTCGCCTGGTACCTCCGCGAACTGCCCGGCAGCTTCTACGTCCTCGGCGTCGGCAACGAGCAGGCCGGCATCGTCCACGGCCTCCACACCCCCCGCTTCACTATAGACGAGGAAGCCCTCCGCACGGCACCCGGCTTCATGGCCTACCTCGCCTGGCAATACGGTGCCAAAAACGCCGAGTAGGAGCCTCGCAAGACCTGCTCCTCCTCTCCCCCTCTCTTCCCCTCATTCCCTCATTCCCTCTTTCTCTCTGTCCCTCTTTCCCTCTTTCTCAAATGGATTTCCCTCCCTTCCCCGGTTTCCGCCCGCAGGCCTTCGACTTCCTCCGTGAACTCGCACAGAACAACGACCGCGACTGGTTCAAGCCCCGAAAATCCACCTACGAAGACGAACTCCTCTGGCCCATGCAGTGCCTCATCGAAGACTGCTCCCGCCGCGCCGCCGCGCAGAACTTGCCGCTTTCCGGCGACCCCAAGAAATCCGTCTTCCGCATCTATCGGGACACCCGCTTTTCCAAAGACAAGCGCCCATACAAGACTGCTTGCAGCGCTTTTTTTAGTCCTTCAGGACAGCGGAACGACGGGTTGGGCGGCGTCTATATCCACCTGGAGCCCGATCAATCCTTCCTCGGCGCGGGCTTCTGGCGCCCCGAGCAGCCGTTCGTGAATCGCTGGCGCGCCCGCATGGCGGAGGATCCCGAAGGCTTCCTCGACATAGCCCGCCACCTCGAATCCAGGGGCTTGGCCCTCTCGCAGGAGGACACCCTCAAGCGACTGCCGCGCGGCTATGAAGCCTATGCGGAACACGGACTGGCCGGCTTTCTCCGCCTGAAGTCGTTCACAGTCGGGCGCCGCATAGCCGACGATGCCATGCGGGATCCAGGCTTTGCGAGTCGGGTGGTCGACATGATGCACGACGTCCACCCGTTCCTCGAATACGGCTGGCAGTTCAAAGGCGCATCCAGGTGAGTCATGCCACGCCTGCCCGCCGTTCTACTCGTCTTTCTGCTCTCGTTGGCGCTCTCGTGTTCGTCAGCCCGGCAGATCACTACGGCGCCCCCGGTTTCCGGCATCCCCCGAGACACGACGCAGGCAGTTCGATCCGAGAGCCGGCTGACCCTGGTATTCGACATCGGCCGGACGCCCCTGCCGGAAGATATCCAGTCCGTCCGGTTCCGGATCAGCGGGGCGTCGTTGAAGCAGTCCGGCGCATCCTGGATCTCGGTCCCGGTAGACCGCACTCCATTAGCACTG
>DASSAV010000472.1:0-4878 GCA_035699265.1 Rhodothermales bacterium | reverse complement strand
TGTCGAACTCCGTCGAATGGGCGTCCGACCAGCCGCAGACGTTCCGGGCGAACTCGACGACGGCGCACTGCATCCCCAGGCAGATGCCGAAGAACGGGATGTCGTTCTCACGGGCGTACCGGACGGCCTCCAGCTTCCCTTCGATGCCGCGCCCGCCGAACCCGGGGGCCACCAGGATGCCGGACACGTCGCCCAGCAGGTCCGCCACGTTCTCCTCCGTGATCTCGTCCGATAGCACCAGCACCGGCTCTACCTGCACGCTGTTCGCGGTCCCTGCCATAATGAAGCTCTCGGTAATCGACTTATACGCATCCTGGTGGGCGACGTACTTGCCGACCAGCGCGATGCGGACGGTACCCTCGGGCGCTTTGAGTTTCTTCAGGAAGTCGATCCACTCCTCCATCTGCGGCTCGGTGATCTCCCGGCCGTCCCCCTCGCCGAGGCCCAGGTGCTCGATCACGATCTCGTCCATCTTGTCCTCCCGCAACAGCAGCGGCACCTCGTAAATAGACTCGGCATCCATCACCGCGATCACCGCCCGCGGCTCTACGTTGCAAAACAGGGCGATCTTGCGGCGCTGGTCGGGGTCGATCGGGTGCTCCGTGCGGCAGACGAGCACGTCCGGCTGGAGGCCGTAGGAGAGCAGCGTCTTGACGGAGTGCTGCGTCGGCTTGGTTTTCATCTCCCCGGCGGCGGAGAGGTACGGGACCAGCGTCAGGTGTATGTCCAGCGTATTCCGGCGCCCCAGCTCGTAGCGAAGCTGGCGGATCGCCTCCAGGTACGGCTCGCTCTCGATGTCGCCCACCGTGCCGCCGATCTCTGTGATGACCACGTCGTACTCGCCCGTCTCGCCGAGCTTTTGCATCCAGTGCTTGATCTCGTCGATGATGTGCGGTACCACCTGGACCGTCTTGCCCAGGTACGCCCCGGCCCGCTCCTTCGTGATGACCTCCAGGTAGACGCGGCCCGTCGTCACGTTATTGGCCTGGCTCGTCGGGCGCCCCAGGAAACGCTCGTAATGGCCGAGGTCGAGGTCCGTCTCGGCCCCGTCGGTGGTCACGTACACCTCCCCGTGTTCGTAGGGATTCATCGTGCCGGGGTCGACGTTGATGTACGGGTCGAACTTCTGGATGGTAACCCGGAGCCCCCGCGCTTCCAGGAGCCTGCCGAGAGAAGCGCACACGATGCCCTTGCCGAGGGAGGAGGTCACCCCTCCGGTTACGAAAATATACTTGGTCTGCACAGTAGGAGTCCGCTGGTGCTGGTGTCGGGATACGACGCCTACCGCATGGCCGAGGATGAACGGCCCCGATGCCGCATCGGGATGCCGCAAGGCGGCTGGAGGAAGGCGCGGGGCAAGAGGTGCCCGCTCAAAATACGGAACCCCCACCCGTATCTCAAACCCGCCACCAACCTTTCACGCCCCCGCCCGACAAAGCGCCCGTCACTCCACCAATACGGCCCACCCCCCGCGTGTTCTTCCGTAGCCAAAGGCTTCAGCCTGCGTGTTTTAGCTGCGCTCTCAACCTCCATCGCGGTTGATTCTACCTGCCTATGCCCTTAGGTTATACCAAATCCGCCTGATTCCTTACAGAATAGCAAAAGCAAAAGTTGAAAATCCCACCCGGCGGGAAAGCTCCCCTCCTGGACAGGAGGGGACACAGGGGTGGTGGATTCAAGGATCATTTCAGCACCGTTCAACCGGATTTGGTATTACTCCTGCCTGCTAACAAGTAGTCATCCTGCCCAGAAATGTTCAGATTCTGCCTCCTGCTCTCCTTTTTCGTCACCACCGTCGCATCGGCTCAGCCGTTCCGCATCGGCATTGAAGGTGGTCTCCATGCGATCTCTCTCGACTACGCGCACCCACGGGACGAGTGGAGCGGCGCCTTCCGGCCCGCAGGTAGCGCGATGATTTCCGCTGTCGTTCCCGTTATTCAGCGGTTCAGCGTGCAGACCGGGTTACGGTACGCGCGCCTCGGCAACCGCATCAACTTCGATTACACACTCGTAACCGACGATCCGAGCACTGAGCCCATACACGACGTCGGCTGGTTCACATACACGCAGAACTATCTCTCTATTCCCATACGCCTTCGGTATGACGTCCTCGGCCCTGTTTACCTCTTCGTAGGCCCAGAGGTCGGCTATCTCCTGTCTGCCCGGACGCGACTCACAAGTTCCTATCCCGAGAACAGGGTCCGGGAGCAGTCCATCACGGACGAGATGGAGCGACTCAACGTGTCTGCCACTGCTGGGCTTGGTTCGACATTCCGGCTCCTCGGGCAAGACTTCTACACCCAGGCCATGTACGGCCGCGGGCTCACCCCGGTGGGTAAAAAGGGCAACTTTTTATCGTCCTGGCACACGCAGGAATTAGGTCTGACGCTCGGGTTCCTTTTCTAGCCGGTGGCGCCAGCCCCGGCTCTCCCCCAGGCGGCTTGCCCACCTCAAAGCCCATTGTCGAAAAGTAAAGCAAAGCGCAGGCCGCGGTAGAAGCCTGCTGAGGTGGCCGTGCCATGCAACTCCATCCCGATCCCGACCTCTGGCAGCAACGGCCCCAGCGGCTTGATGTAAAGCTGCGCGACCGCCGTCACTCCAGGCAAGACCGACCGGGTCGTCACTCGGTTCATATCCGTCAGCTTCCGCACCATGAGCGCCGGACCGATGAACTCCGCCATCAGGAAAAACGGATGCACCTGTCGCAGCCCCGCCCCCGCGTTCAATCCCGCCAGATACCGGTCCACAGGTCCCCCGAAGGCCGGAAACGCACCGTTGTATTCAGCGGCTATATGCCAGGCGACGCGCCCCGGCTGGAAGTTGTAGCTCAGGTTGACGTTAAGTATGTCATGGCTCGTCTCCCCCGCGCCCAGGCAGATCCATTCCGGATAGGGCACAATCGGTGTCTGAGCCGATACGCTCCCGGCCCCCAGCAAGAAGAGCCCCAGGAGCGTACCGGCGCGAATATATCGAACGGGGGGGAGCAGCATCGAGCGGAGGTCCACTTGGTTCCATGCCACGCTTGGACGGGAGACTAACATCTGCATGGTACGCCCCTGCTCGCTCGCTTTCAATTGATGCCGCATCCCGGACGCCACTCCGCACTGCAAACGCACCGGCCAAACAGAGGCCGCCCCATCCTACTCCCACCCGCCATCTTCTCCTCTCCTTCTCCCCCTCATTTTTTCTCCCACTCCCCAAAAGGGGGTTACCAGAATAACCTTGCCGGGCCGAACATCTTCTCGTAAATAGGTCCAGACCCCCGGCCATCCAGGCTCTCCTGATTCACCGGGTGAATGCGTGCCATCGATCCCAGGGCTCGAACACACGAACACCCGAACACGGCGTTGGTGCATAAAGGATCGGGAAGTATGGATTTCCCCTTATCCGTTAAGCATATTTATGCTGCGGGCATGATGCGCACGCTCCTGGGCATACCTATCCCCGTCATGATGTTCAAACATGCCACACGCACGTGTACCTCACACACTTGCCGGTCTGGATCCCGAGGGGACAGGCTAGCACCAAGCAACTGCTTCAACCGGTACATCGTGTTCTCCGCCCGCGCTCGGGCGTAGTAGCCCACCGATTCAGCCCACGCCTGGAATCCCTCTCGCCTGATCTGCTCCACGGCAGCATTGCGCGCGTGGCCTTCTTCCCAGAGCGCCGCATCCTCTCTCGGCGGAATCGCTGCGGTGATGCCGCGCTCCTCAAGCGCGTCGTAGACCTTACGTTTGTCATAGCCTCCATCTGCGCTCACCTGCTCAACGGGCGACGTCACCTCGTCAAGTTGCTCCAGAAGCGGAGAGAAACTGTCGCAGTCGGCGCCGCCGCTTCCGGTCATCTCTACAGCCAGGATCTGCCCCGTCGCGCCCCGCGTCGGCGCGGGCGCGGCATCAACGCCCAGATGCACTTTGCGCCAGGTGCGCCGCTTCGCGTAGCCGTGCTGGCGCACCTTCCACTCGCCTTCTCCGAACACCTTCAGGCCCGTTGAGTCGATCACCAGATGAAGCCCTCGCTCCGGCATTCGCCTCGCAATGGCTACCGTCAGCGTCCTGGCTCGGCGCGAGAGGATCGTGTGGTCGGGCGTGGGCAGGTCGTAGCCCAGCTTGCGCATGAGCGAGCGGGTGAACCCTTCGGCGCTGCGGTTGGTCATGTGGAAAACGGCCTTAAGCGTCAACACGGTCTGGATGGCAGTATCTGAGTAGGTGAAAGGCCGGCCTGCTTTATGGAGATGCTCGCTGTACCAGAGCGTCTCCAGCGCGTCACCATCGAACCAGAGCGTGAGGTCACCACGAGCAACCAGAGCCCGGTCGTAATCATGCCAGTTCTGGACGCGGTATTGGGCCTTCGGCTTGGCGTCCCTTCGTGTGCTTCTCTTGCTGCGCGTAGCCATAGCTCACCCTCTCTCTGCTGTTCAGACACCTACACCATCAGCATGTACGCATGAAAAGTCGGGTTGTGCACCAACGCCACAGTTATGGGTAATATTTCCACTTATTTTTTTCCAGAGCATTACTACGATACTCCTCAAATTGGATCGATGTATACCACTCATGTGGCCATATATGATCAAGTGGGTCACGAACTTGAGTCTACAAACTCGAGTACTGACGGAGCCTACCTTGTGTCAACATATCAGGCTCCAGATGTATATATTGTTAACTTTCCGGCTCAGAACAGCTGGGTAAAGATTTATGTGGATTCTGAAATTCCATTTACATGGGAAACTGTTGGACTAAGTTACACTATTGTTCCTGGCACAACTAATCTTAACCCGAGATGGAATACCAGGGACTATACAAACGTAATGTATCATATTAATAAGGTGCATAATATATTCAAGGCCTCCCCATTTAATTATTCGGCAATGGATTA
>DASSAV010000471.1:0-4564 GCA_035699265.1 Rhodothermales bacterium | reverse complement strand
GATGGAAGCTAGGATGCGGATGTTGCGGAGGATGGGATGGGCCATCTTGAGAGGGTACAGCGGTGAAGGGATTTAAGTGGGAGTGACAAAGACGGAGACCTGACAGGTTTTGAAAACCTGTCAGGCCTGCCCCTTTCCATTCTTATCGCTTGCGTTTACAGCAATATACAACTACGCGCGCTGGGCTTCCAGCCGCTCCGAGAGGAGCTTGCGGACGAGCTTCGGATCAGGGGAGCCGGGGAATTTGCGCATCACTTGGCCGATGAAGAAGCCGATCAGGTTTTGCTTGCCGCCGAGATAGCCTTCCACCTCCTTCGGATTGGCCTCGATCACTTCATCCACTACCGCTATGATGGCACTTTCGTCCGACACCTGGAGCAGGTTGCGTTGTGCGGCGATCTCCTCCGGGGGGGCGCCCTCCTCCAGCATGGCGTTGAACACCTCGGCGGCGCCGGAGGAGCTGATTTTGTCCTCCAGCCGCATCGCGATGAGGCCGGCCAGCCGTTCGGGCGCGACGGGGAACGCTTCGATGCCGATGGCCTGCTCATTGAGCACCCGCAGCACGTCCGTCATCACGTAGTTGGAGACGGCCTTCGCGCGGGCCTTCGCGTCTCCGATGTCGGTCTTCTCGTCAAGCGCGGCGAGGGCGCCGTCGAAATAGTCTGCGACACCCCGGTCTTCCGTGAGGATCGCGGCGTCGTAGGCCGGCAGGCCCAGCTCTCTGACGAGCCGTTCCCGGCGTTCCTCGGGCATCTCGGGCAGGGAAGCCCGCACCCGGCCCAGCAGCGCCTCGTCCACGACAACGTCCGGGAGGTCGGGGTCGGGGAAGTAGCGGTAGTCGTGCGCCTCCTCCTTCGAGCGCATGGGGCGGGTTTCCAGCCGGTTCGCGTCCCACAGGAGCGTCTGCTGCACGATCCGTCCGCCGCTTTCGAGGACGTCGATCTGGCGCGCGATCTCGTATTCCAGCGCCCGCTCCACGTTGCGGAAGCTGTTCATGTTCTTTACTTCCGTCTTGGTCCCGAGCTTCCTTTCCCCCCGGAGGCGCACGGACACGTTGGCGTCGCAGCGGAGCGAGCCCTCTTCCATGTTGCCGTCGCACACGCCCAGGTAGCGGACGATCTGCCGGATCTTCTGGAGGTACAGGTAAGCCTCGCGCGGCGAACGGAGGTCCGGTTCCGATACGATCTCGATGAGCGGCACGCCGCAGCGGTTGTAGTCGAGCAGCGTGTTGAACGGGTCCTGGTCGTGGAGCGACTTTCCGGCGTCTTCCTCCATGTGGATCCGCGTGAGTCCGATCCGCCGTACGCGGCCGCTCTGCCCGTCTCCTTCATCCTCCAGCACGATTTCGACGTAGCCGTCGGCGCAGATGGGCGTCTCGTACTGCGAAATCTGGTACCCTTTGGGGAGGTCCGGGTAGAAGTAATGCTTGCGGGCAAACACCGAGCGGGGGGCGATCTCGCAGTGGGTCGCCAGCCCCACCCGTATCGTATACGCCACCACGTGCTCGTTCAGCACCGGAAGCGTACCGGGGTGGCCCAGGCTGACGGGATCGACGTTCACGTTGGGGCCCGCCCCGAAAGCAGCGGAGTCCGGACTGAACGCCTTCGAGTTCGTGAGAAGTTGGCAATGGACTTCCAGGCCGATGACGGCTTCGTACTTTTCGTGCAACATCGAGAGACTTTATTGCGTGTTTGCGGGCGGAGGGCGTTAGATGCGCCCGCCGCTTCTAAAATCGACGCGGCGGGCGCAATCCCCCGACCCTTCCTGAGAACCAAGAACAAAGAACCAAAAACCAAGAACAAGAATACGGAAAATGCCCGCACGTGTTCAGATCCTTCGTTTCTCGCTCGTCGCCCTCGTCCTGACCATCCTGACCCTGTCAGCCTGCACGGAGGGTGAGACGAAAGACCCGGATGTGGAGCCGCACGCGGCGAGTGGGCAGTTCGGCGACTCGTACCAGCTCGTGAACAACTTCGTCCCGGCCGATCCGGAGGTTGTCCCGCAGTTCCACCAGGATACGCTCGTAGCGAAGGTAGTCTACACCGGCGGTTGCGAGGATCATGACTTCGATCTCAAGAGCGAAGTCGCCCGCGACACGGCCAAGCTATGGTTCACACACAACGCCCACGGCGATGATTGTGAGGCCCAGGTGCAGGACGAAATCCGGCAGACCGTCTCGCCGGATGTGCTAAACGCGCCCGTAATCGTCTTGCTGGACCCCAACGACGGCCCCCCGCACATCGTCAAGTGGGGGAAGTAGTGGCTCGCGCCGCTGAGCCTGGGAGCCTACGAGACGACGTATGTAAGATTTTATGAGGGGCGCATTTCATAGGCTCCTACCCTCCTAGATTCATAGACTCACCGGCGCTCCTAGACTCCCGCAATCCCGAACTTCTTCAGGATCTCCTGCGCGTGATTACCCGTGTCGGGCCGCTTGATGACCGCGACGATCTTACCCTGCTCGTCGATCAGGAACGTCGTGCGCTTCGTGCCCATGAACTTGTTGCCGTACAGGTTCTTTTCACCCCAGACGCCGTATGCGTTCACGATGTCGTGGTCGGGGTCTGCGGCGAGCGGGAAGGGGAGAGCATACTTGTCGGCGAACTGCTCGTGGGAGGCAACGTCGTCCGTCGAAACACCCAGCACGGCGATGCCCGCGTTCAGAAGCTGGCTGTAGTTGTCGCGCAGGTTGCAGCCCTGCTTCGTGCAGCCCGGCGTGTCGTCTTTCGGGTAAAAATACAGGGCCACCTTGCGCCCCCGGAAGTCGGAAAGGCGGACGGTGTCTCCGCGCTGCGTTTTCGCTTCGAAGTCGGGGGCTTCCTCCCCTACGTCCGGCATATTCACTATTTCAGCCATCAATTACTCCCCATTTGATACCAGGTCCGGTTGTCTAATTGCAGAGCAGTGGAAATAAAGCAAGCCCCTTCCAACTCCCCTCCTTGCCAAGAGCCTGTCCCGAGTTTTCGAGGGAAGGGGATACAGGGGTGGTTTGCATTTTGTCCTCAACCAGCACTGATCTTGCGGATTTGGTTTGAGTGGACGGGCGGCAGCGCGTCTCCGTAAACAAATCACGGTACCGAAGCCGCCCCGTGGGTACTATCAACGCAGATTCTCCAAGATAGGGCCGAAATCATTGCCAGGTTGTGAAGTGGTAATCACCTCCGACCCCTTCCTACCCTCCTACGCTCGTAGACTCCTCGTCTCCTCTTCAGCGGCGGTCGTCCCCAACCCTCAACTCGCCAACCCGAATAACCCGATGCGCGTTACACTTCGTCGCAGACAGGACAAGGCCCTCCGGCGCGGCTACCCGTGGGTCTTTTCCAACCAGATCCACGAGGTCGCCGGCAATCCTGCCAGCGGCGACGTAGTCGAGATCGCCGGCGCAGACGGCACGCTGTACGGCCTCGGGCTCTACCACAGCGAGTCGCTGATCGCCGTGCGCTTCCTCACGAGCGACGTACAGGCGAACGTCGATGCCGCCTTCTTCGCCGAGCGCCTGCGCCGCGCCGTCGCCCTGCGCGAGGCGGCCTTCGCCGGGATCGGCCACTACCGCCTGGCCTATAGCGAGAGCGACGGCCTGCCGGGCACCATCATCGACCGGTACGGCGACGTGGTGACGTGGTCGACGCTGAGCTACGGGATGGAGCAGCGGCGCGACTTGATCCTGGACGCGCTGGAATCGCTCGTACAGCCAAAAGCCGTCATCGAGCGCAATGACAACCCGCTCCGGGCGAAAGACGGCCTGCCGGAAGCGCGTGGCGTCTTGCGGGGGACGTACAATGGTCCTGTTGCCATCGAAGAGGACGGCCTCTCGTTCGAAGTAGACGTACTGAACGGGCCGAAGACGGGCTCCTTCCTCGACCAGCGGGAGAACCGGCGCATGATGCGGCGGCTCGCAGCGGGGCGCCGGGTGCTGGACGTGTTCTCGGCCGACGGCGGCTTCGGGCTCCAGGCGGTGGCCGGCGGGGCGGCGTCGGTACACCTGATGGACGCTTCCGGCCCGGCCCTGGAACGGGCGCTCGCCAACGCGGAGCGGAACGGCCTGCGGGACCTGGTGGCGGTCGAGCAGGCGGACGCCCTCGACCGGCTGGGCGAGATGGTGGAGCAGGGCGCCGGGTACGACCTGGTGATCCTCGACCCACCTGCGTTCGCCAGGAGCAGGCGCCACGTAGAGTTCGCGACGAAGGCCTACCAGCGGATCAACATCAACGCGCTCCAACTGCTCTCACCCGGCGGCGTCCTGGCGACGGCCTCGTGCTCGCAAGCCGTGAGCGAGGCCGACTTCCTCAAGATCGTACTCTACGCGGCCAAACGGACCGGCAGCCGGCTCCGCCAGCTCTACCGAGGTACCCAGCCGCCCGACCACCCCATCTTGGAGTCGATGCCGGAAACGCACTACCTCAAGTTCTACGTCTTTCAGAAGATGGGAGACGAACTGCCGCACGCCGCTCCTGAATGAAAGGTTCGTCAAGTGCGGCTTCGTAACGTTACAGGCTATTCCCAGAGAGATTGCAAGGGGTGCACAACCCTTGTGTTCCTGGTCCCGTCTATACACAAAGTTTTG
>DASSAV010000470.1:0-27128 GCA_035699265.1 Rhodothermales bacterium | reverse complement strand
TAGCACAGCGTGTCGCTCGTATCCGCGAAGTGGTCGTGCACGTCCTCCACGCCGTAGTGGTCGGCCATCGCCTGCCGCAGCAGGTCGGCGATGGCCTGGGTCTCCGTGGCGAGCATCGTCGTCTGGTTCACCACCCCGATGCGCTTCAGGTCCCGCTGCGGATCGAACCCTTCCGAATAGCGGTCGGGGAAGCGCTCGAAGAAGAACGCAGGGGGTGCTTCTCCCTGGATGATCCGCGCCAGGTCCGCTGCCTCTTCCAGATCGCGCACGACGACCACGGGCGCCTCCTTCCGGGCGTGCGAGAAGGTCGCGCGTGTCTCTTCATGGTACCGCTTACCGTGCACGATTACGGTGAACCCCTTGTCTCCTATCTGGGTGCTCTTCTTCCAGACCTTCTCCACGAAGGGGCACGTCGTGTTGTACGCCCGCACGTCGACCCCCCGCTCCTCCAGCACGGCCTGCACCTCCAGCGTGGCGCCGAAGGCGGGCACGATCACCACGTCGTCGGCCCGGAGTTCGTCGAACGGGATGAGTTGTTCACCGGAGGTCGTCCGCAGGAACCGGATGCCGCGCTGCCGCAAATCGTCGTTGACGTGCGGGTTGTGGATCATCTCGGAGAGCAGAAAGATCCGTTTCCCTGCATTCTCTTCGAGTGCCCGGTACGCGATGTCGATGGCATTCTCCACGCCGTAGCAGAACCCGAAGTGCCGGGCCAGCTTGAACCGTACCGGCCCGAAGTCGAGGATGCTCGGCTCCAGATCGCGCTTGCGGGGGTCGAGATCGCGCCGGGCCTCTTTGACGCGCGAGATGATCTGGCTCTGGTAAAAGAGGGGGACGTTGAACTGCCGGGCCATGTGGGACTTCCTGGATGGGCTGTGCGAGGGCTGAGTCAAACGCCAACGGGGCATTGAGGTTCAGATACTGCCCGGGCTTCAAGAGCCTATTGTTTCAAGCCAGTGGGCTATTTCCCGTTTTACGAAGCCATTGGCGCATACTATGCTCGGATGATGATGTGCTTGGGGTACAAATTGCGCACGGAGCACTCTGTTCGTAGCTTTCCGATATGCGCGTATACCTGGACACCTGTAGCCTCCAGCGACCACTAGATGATAAGTCACAGCTTCGCATTAGATTGGAGGCCGAAGCAATCCTGAGCGTCCTTGATCTCGTCAAGGACGGCAGAATCGAACTTGTTTCATCGGATGCACTCGTCTTTGAAATCGGACGCAATCCGCATTTGACACGGCAGGAATTTGCACAGGAGACCATTGCAGAAGCACCGAGCCACGTTGAGCTCTCGAAGACAGTGGAGCGGCGAGCTCAGGCTTTAAACAAGACGGGAATTGCGACGTTGGATAGCTTGCACCTTGCCTCTGCTGAAGCAGGTGACGCAGATTTTTTCTGCACGTGCGACGATTCTTTTTTGAAGAAAGCCAAACGAGAGGTCAGCGGTAGAACACAGATTGTTTCACCGCTGGAACTCGCGGAGGAAATAGGAAAATGGGACTCCCGGCAAGGCCGCTAAGTGAGATCAATGAGCAGGCGATTCGGGTACTGGTGCGGGAGATGGGTGCAGCAGACGCCGCGCGCTTCATCAGCCAGTTCACGACAGGATATGGGGACTATACGAAAGAGCGCAAGGATCTCTTCAAGGATCTGACGCTTGAGAATGCTGTGCGGCAAATCCGGGGCGGCAGGCAAGAAAACAGATAGTGAACGCGCACACACAGCCTCTCCTCTTCCCGTGCAGCGATGCCGTCCGAAAAACACGGCCTGAATAACGTGGGATTGTAGCATCTTGCCCGCTCTTGTATTTAATTGTGGCGGGGACTCCCCACACTCAATCCGGCTCAGCACGCCCCATCCACGCAAGAACACAGCACCATGATCGACCGCATCCACAAACCGTTCGGAGAGGACGGCAAAATATCCCGCCGCCGTTTTCTCGGCACGACGGCTGCTGCCGCGGCGGCCTTCAGCATGACCCCCTTCAGTTCGTTCGCCTCTCCGGGCCGAGCCATGGGAATGGACATTAACGGGGTGAAGGTCGGGGCCATTTCGTACAGCTTCCGCGAGCTCCCCAGCAGCGCCGAGGAGATTCTCGGGTATCTCGTGCAGACGGGGCTCGACGTCGTCGAGTTGATGGGCGGTCCGGCGGAGCAGTTCGCCGGCGCGCCGGAACCCCCCGCCTGGCCGCGACGCGGAACGCAGTTGACGGACGCCCAGCGGGCCGATCTGCGCTCCGCTCGTGAGGCGTACGCCGAGGCAGCCCGCAAGTGGCGCTTATCGGCGTCGATGGACCGGTTCGAGGCGCTGCGCAAGATGTACAACGACGAGGGGGTCCACATCGACATCCTCAAGCTGGGCGATCCGAGATGGTCGGACGAAGAGATCGACTATGCCTTCCGTGCTGCGAAGGCCGTCGGTGCGCGGGGGATCTCGTTCGAGCTTTCCAATGAAGCCGCGAAACGGATGGGGCCGTTCGCCACGAAGCACCAGATGTTCGCGGCCATGCACAACCATACCCAGGTGGGCGAAGCGGATTTCAGCTTCGATATCCCCCTCACCTACTCGCCGTACAACATGCTCAACCTCGACGTCGGCCATTACGTCGCCGGTACGAGCGAGTCGCCGATCCCGATCATCCAGAAGTACCACGACCGGATCACGCACCTGCATCTCAAGGACCGGAAGAAGGGCACCAATGGCGGGGACAACGTGCCGTGGGGCCAGGGGGATACCCCGCTTCGGGAGGTGCTTCAGTTGCTTCGAAAAGAGCAGTACCCTATCACGGCCATGATCGAGTTGGAATACCCGATCCCGGAAGGCTCGGACGTCCTGACGGAAGTGCGGAAGTGTGTAGAATACTGCCGCGAAGCCCTCGCGTGACCTTCCGTAGATCCGGCGTTTAAACCCTCGTCGCGCTGTGGGACGACGAATACACGTCTGCTTCATCGCCGGTCGACACGGGTGCGCGGGGGAGGACTACTGTGAACGTGGAGCCCTGCCCCTCCACGCTCTCCACGAAAATCCGCCCGCCCATGCGTTCCGTGAACTCTCGCGAGATCGTCAGGCCGAGACCGGTACCGCGCTGGGTCCTCGTGTGGGCATCCCGATCCTGTGAGAACCGCTCGAAGAGGTGCGGCATGAACTCGGAAGAGATCCCCGGCCCGGTATCCTCCACAGCGATGGCCAGCGCAGGCGCCCCGTCCAACTCCACCGCATCGATACGGATCGTAACTCCGCCTGCGTCCGTGAACTTGACGGCATTGGAGAGCAGGTTCAGGATTACCTGTCGCAGCCGCATCCAGTCTGCCCGGACGAGCGGCGCCTCGTCCCGAACCTCCTTCTTGAGGTAGAGATTCTTTTCGTTGGCCAGCGGATACGTCAGGTCGACCGCTTCCTGGATGATGGATCGCAGATCCACGGTATCGACGTGCAGCGTAAGCTGTCCGGCTTCTATCTTCGCCACGTCCAGCAGATCGTTCACCAGCAGCAGCAGACGCTGCGCGCTGAGGTGGATCGTCTGGCAGAACTCGAGTTGCTGCGGCGTGAGCCCCTCGCGCATGTCTTCGGTGAGCAGCTCGGAGTATCCCAGGATCGAGGCCAGGGGCGTCCGGAGTTCATGGCTGACGGCAGACACGAACTGGCTCTTTGCCGCGTTCGCCTCCTGTGCCGCTTCGGTAGCCGCACGGAGCTCCCGCGTCTGGAACTCGACCTGCGCGCGAAGATCGTGTTCACTCCGCCGCACCAGCAAGGCGTTGAACAGGTTGCGCCGCACGAGCGCATAGCTCTGCACCAGCACGAACCCGACGAACATGTAGGTCGCTACGTACGGGTGGCCCTTGAACATGCCTCTGGCGAGCAGCACGTCGTGTACGCCGCCCAGCACGATGAGCCCCGTCCCCCATACCATGCTCCACGCCAGCGGCCTCCGATGATAGAGGGCAGAGCCGGTGACGATCAGCATGGGAAGCACCAGCACCAAACTGATCCACCGGTCGACCGCCAGCACATGCGACGTAATGAGGGGTGAGCCTCCCAGCGCAATGCCCACGAAGGCTGCGCTGCTCACGATGGCCAGCCCCACCGCCCAGGTGTTGAATTGACACACCCATCCAGGGAGCTCTCCCGCACGCGTGGCGGAAATGCCCGCCGGCAAATCCCTGGGGGGCGGCTGCAGCCGGATGAAGCCCAGCAGCCTCGGCGCAAACTCGAGCGGGAAATATACCCACAGCAGGAAGGCGAGCAGCCCGTTCAGCGCGAGATAGGTGGCTCCGTCGATCAGTATGCGAAGCGCGAAGCCGACGTGCTCCGGGAAGAGCAACTCCAGGCTCCCTGAAACGGACACCGAGCGCACCGCCATGTCGAACGCGAGCAGTCCGACGGCAAGGGACCGCAAGTCGCTCCGGTGCATGGCCCAGTAGAGCAGGAAGCAGGCGGCAATCAGGATATAGAGCCCGTAGCACAGGAACGAAACGGCCGTCTTAAGCAGCACCATCCGGTCGATGTCCGATGCCGCGCCGATCTCAATCGCATAGAACGGGCCGCCGTTCAAATAGTCGTGGTTCGCCACCACCCACGAGATAACCAGCGACGTGTCGGGCGGCAGCAAGAAAACGACTGGCTTCCGGCTCAACACGGTCTCACGCCGCGACAGGGCCGGATGGCCGCTTTCGGCCACCTTGCGCCCCGGCTCGCCGGGCCCGGCGACGTAGATCGCGTGGGCATTGTCCGCGTGCTGGAGGAAGCCTTTCAGCGGCGGCGCCCCAGGAGGAAGCCGCAGGTGAAGCCGGTACCAGACCAGCCCTTCATCCGGGAAACCCTGTTCGCGGAAGTAGGACTCCACCTCCACGGGCCGCCAACTCCGGTCATCGTAGCCGTAGCTGGAAAAGACAGCACTGTCCACGCCTGCGCGGGCCAGCCATTCCCCCTTGAGTGCGACGGGGGCGTCGAACGACTCCGAACGGAGATCGAGCCGCCCGCCTACCGCTTGCACCGGCTGCGAGCCGCCGCCCGAACACCCGGAGAGGAACAGGATCAACCCTGCCGCTAGAAGGGCGCCTCTGGTGGTGACGATGGATCGTAAGGGCATGAAAGGGATCGAAGGAGCGGTGGGCAGGTATCCGACGTGGCGGAGGGCGGATGCCATCCTTTGATGCAAAACTTAGACGGCTCTGCGTACGTCTGGATTCCGTATCGGCCGGATACCCCTCCGCTCTACCCGGTTGCGCCCGGCTGGTTCTCTCGGCCTCGATATCCACCAGATCTCCTGAAAAGGCGAACCGCGCTAAAGCCTTCGGCTCACCACTGGCAGGATGGCATCCTTCCACGCCCTGAATTGCCCTTCCACAATCGACTTGCGCGCTTCCCGCATCAGCCATACATAAAACGAGAGGTTCTGTAACGACGCAATCTGCAAGCCCAGGATCTCGCCTGCCATGAACAGGTGCCGCACGTAAGCCTTCGAGAACGTCTGTGAGGCATACCGGTCCAGGCCCGGATCGAGCAGCGAAAAGTCCTCCGCCCACTTTTTGTTGCGGATGTTGAGGACGCCCTGGGTCGTGAACAGCATCCCGTTCCGGCCGTTGCGCGTCGGCATCACACAGTCGAACATGTCGATCCCCCGCGCGACGTTCTCCAGCAGATTCGCCGGGGTGCCGACCCCCATGAGGTACCGCGGCTTCGCACTCGGCAATACCGCACAGACCACGTCCACCATCTCGTACATCTGCTCCGCCGGCTCACCGACGGAAAGCCCGCCGACGGCATACCCCGGAAAGTCCATTTCCACGAGCCGTTCCGCCGATTCCCGGCGGAGGTCCGGGTACACCACGCCCTGCACGATGGCGAACAGCGCCTGGTGATGCCCGAACAGCGGCGCCGTCTCCTCGAAACGGCGCTTGCACCGGGCCGCCCAGCGCATGGTCAGTTCGTTGGATTCCCGCGCGTAGTCGTAGTCCGCATCTCCCGGCGGGCACTCGTCCAGCACCATCATAACGTCCGACCCGATCCTGCGCTGAATGTCGACCACCGATTCTGGACTGAAAAAGTGATGCGACCCGTCGATGTGGCTTTGAAACCGGACGCCCTCCTCTTCGATCTTGCGCCGTTCTGCGAGGGAGAACACCTGGTATCCGCCCGAGTCGGTGAGGATGGGGCCGGGCCACTGCATGAACCGGTGCAGCCCGCCCGCTCGCTCCAGGAGTCCGTCGCCGGGCCGCAGGTAGAGGTGGTACGTATTGCCGAGAATGATCTCGGCGCCCACGTCAGACAACAATTCACGAGGCTCAACGGCCTTCACGCTGCCCGCTGTGCCGACCGGCATGAAGATCGGCGTCTCGACGTGTCCGTGGTCCGTCTCCAGGCGGCCCGCCCGAGCCCCGGTTTCGGCGTCGTGGTGTTCTAAAACAAAACGCATGTGCTGTAATCGTCCTATTCCCGCCCTGAACCCTCACCTCCCTTCGCCCCGGGCTCCTCGGGCGGATAAATCACCGCGCCCTCTTCTTCCGCTTTCGGGTGCCTGCGCGCCCGTCTCCTGAACAACGGCCGCCGAACGATAGGCGGGCGCGTCCCGGCCAGCTCGAACGAGAGCTCGTCCCGATACGCCTTGTATACGGCCATGATGAGCGCGGTCGCGGGGACGGCGATCAGGAGCCCGACGAAGCCCAGGAAAAAGCCGAACACGAACAGCGACAGCACGATCAGAACCGGGTGGAGACCCACCTGGCTGCTCATGATCTTCGGCGTGAGCACGGATTGTTCCAGCAACCCCTGGCCGATCATCACCAGAAACACCGTGATGGCTTTAATCAGCCAGTGTTCCGCGACCATAAACATCAACGACACGCCGATAATCTCGGTGATGATGGCGCCCAGGTTCGGGATCATCGTCAACAAGCCGGCCATCAGCCCGATCAAGAGTGCGAAGGGCACCTTGAAGATGAGGAGGGCTATCGTGACGTTGAAGGCGGCTATCGCGCTGATCGTGATGAGGCCCCGGAGATAGTTGCCGAGTATGACACTGGCCCGCTCCAGGTACTCGCGCTCCCCCCCGACTGTTGGAAACAGCTCCACCAGCCTCCGCTTGATATAGGGGTAGTCCTTCAGCGTGTAATACAGGATCACAGGCATGATCGCGAGCGACGTAATCAGCCCGAGAAGCGTCCCGACATAGCCGATGGCCCGCTGCGCGGCCAGCGGGATGCTGCTCCCCAGCCGGTCGACCTGCTCCTGCAAGCTCGCCGAGAGCTGCTCCACGACCTTCGCCTTGTCGATGTGGAAATCGCGCTGCAGCTGGTCCAGCGCCGACGTGTTCAGTACCCAGTCCCGTATCGTCGTGATGAGCCCGGCGATGCGGGTCGCCAGCGTCTGGAGCTGCGAAATGATGGTCGGGACGAGGATCAGTACGAATGCCGCCAGCAGTCCCACCAGCAGCAACGTAATCACCAGCGACGACGCCCAGCGCGGCACCCCGAACCGCGCCTCCAATTTGTCCACAAGGGGGTCGAAAAGAAAGGCGAGCAGGTAGACGACGAAGAACGGGATGAGCACACCGCTCAGTTCGTCGACGAACCAGAGGCCCAGCAGGAACCCGCCCGCTGTGAGGAGTGCGCGCCCGGCTTGCAACTTCCGAACAGGCCACAAGAGGATGGCTCCCACGATCCCGACGAGCGGCGGATTCAGGAAGTGCCCGGGTGTCGGAAACACGTGCATCTCGTAGATGAGCACGAGAAGGAACAGGAGCCCACTGACGAGCAGAACCGTGTCGAGCGTCGTAAAATGCTCCCCTGGCTGTTCCTTTATGCCCACGCCTTCCGGCTTCGGCTCGGCTTCTGGCATCTGGGAGTCGTAGGCTGGTGCACAGATCGGGAAGAGGGCATCTCACTGCGCACAAGATAGGACAGGCCCGCCGCCGCAACCAACGGCGCCACGTGCAAAGATCCTGAACAGGCTATGCCTGGCTGAAATGGATGAGTCAGCGCCTACGGCTGCGCGCCCGCCCCAAGTGCCGCATCAGACGCGGCGGCGGCGCGCGTCGCCACCGTATCCACGGTGCCGCCATCCAGCGCCTGTTCCCGCTCTTTCAGCCGCTGCTCGCGGGCCAGCAGCTCGCGTTCTTTCGCTTGCAGCGCCTGGAAGCTCTCCTCGATCGCACGCTCACGCGTCTCAAACGGCGCCTTCTCCGCATACCCCCGCTCCTCATAGTAGCGCCGGAACAACCAGTTGTGCTTCAACGCCTCCATGTTCTCAGAAAAACGGTACATGCCCAGCGTCGCCCAGTTGGCGGCGTCTTCGGCGTTCGACGTGATCGCACGCAGGTCGCCCGAGATTGCCTGCAACGTGTCGGAGGCGGCGAGGAGCGAATTGTACACCGAGGGGTCGTTGATCATCCGAGCCAGCGTGCCGTTCCCGTGGTCGATCTTGGTGAGGATGGAGTCTACGCCCTGTGTCGCATGGCTCGCCAGCGCGACCAGCGCCTCGGCGTTGTTGCCCAGCCCATGCATCAGCCGCTGCGTCTCGGCCGTCGTCTGCACCACGCTGTTGTAGAGTGAAGGATCGTAGATGATCTTCCCGAGCGTCCCCTCCCCGTTCCGCACGTCCAGCATGATCTGCTGGAAGGTCGCCGCCGCCTGATCGAAACGCTGGACCGAAGCCATTGCCCGGTCTGTGACCTCGAAGAAGTCGAACGGCTCGGCTCCCGGTATGTAGTCGCCCTCGCGTATCGGGTCGCCGATGTTCTGCGCCGGGTTGACGAGCACGACGATCTGATTGCCCACCAGCCCGTCGCTCTTAATCTGCGCCTGCGTGTTCTTGTGGATGAGGTGGCGGGCCTTCGAGTTGATCGCCATCGAGACGTCGATCTGCCCTCCCGGCTCGGTCGGAAGATCGACGGTCTCCACGCGCCCGACGTTCACTCCCTGAAACTGCACGGACGCCCCCGGCTGCAACCCCGCCACGTTGCTGAACTTCGAGCGGACGAAGAAGGTATTGCTGAACAGAAAAGACCGGTTCGCTATCGCGAAAAGCGCCACCACGAAGAGGAGGACGCCGGCAAGTACGAGGAGTCCGACTCGGGCTTGACGTGACATAAGGCTACCTCACTCTGCTTTTTAATGCTGATGACGCGACAGACAGCGTGTTTTTAGACATCGGTTAAATCCTTTAGTTTCAACACGAAAAAGCCGGTTTACCCCCTCCACCCTGCCGCCGCGCATACACCTGAGCACTCGAACACGTGAACACGCTCAGTGCCCGAAGAACTCCCGCAGTACCGGGTTCTTCGATGCCTCAAGGTTTTGCAGCGACCCGCGCTCGACGATTCGGCCCTGATACAGGAAAAACACCAGGTCGGCGATGATCTCCGCGCACAGCAAATCGTGCGTGATGGCGATGGACGTGATGCCCCGGTCGTTTCGAAGGCGCACGATGAGGTCGGACACCACGCGCACCGAAACAGGATCCAGCCCCGTCGTGGGTTCATCGTACAGGAGGATCCGCGGCTCCAGAATGATGGCCCTCGCCAGGCCGATCCGCTTGCGCTGCCCGCCCGATAGTTCCGCCGGGTACTGCGAGGCCGCGTTCTCCAGGTTTACCCAGTCGAGCATCTCGTAGATGCGCTCCGCCCGCTCCGCGCCCGTCAGGCTGGTATGCCGAGCAAGAATGAAGTCCAGGTTCCCGTAAACCGACATCGAGTCGAACAGGGCGGCGCCCTGGAACAGGTACCCGATAGACAGCCGCACCCGGTCCAGTTCGTCGCCTCCGAGCAGATCCACCCGTTTCCCCAGCGCCCATACTTCCCCGGCATCCGGCAGCAGAAGCTGCACGATGTGCTTGATGAGCACGCTCTTGCCCGAACCCGATCCGCCCAATACGACGGCCGACTTCCCCTTCGGCACGGATATCGAAACACCCCGGAGCACTTCCTTGTCTCCGAAACGCTTGTGCACGTCCCGGAGCTCGATCATGACGTCGCTCCCAGGCGGCGGCGTCACTATGTCCGTTTCCGGCAACTCCATTCCTTATACCAGTTCTCGGAAATTGTAGTGCATGGGTGACAGTTTCCTCCGTACCGGATAGCTGTCATCCCGAACGAACGTGAGGGATCTTTATGAAACGCGAGGCTCAGAATCAGCTCAGACGGAACACTTCGGACAGATCCCTCCTCGCAAGCTCGTCGGGATGACGCAAGGGGGACGAGGTGGAAGCAAAACGTATGCACTACGAAATGGTAGAAGTGATGTTGAACATGATCCAGTTTAACCACCCCCCTCTCCTACCCCTTCCCAACTTACCCTCCGCCGAACACCGTAAGCGAAATCCGCACGACGAGCACGTCCGCCAGCAAGATCAACAGCGATGAAATCACCACCGACTGCATGGCGGCCTGCCCGACCTCCCGCGTCCCGCCACGTACGTTATACCCCAGATAGCAGCTCACAATCCCGACGATGAATCCGAAGATGGCCGTCTTGAGCGTGTCCACGATCAGGTCGGGGAAGCCGAGAGACGAAAACGCCGTATTGATGAAGATCCGGTAATCCGTGTTCGAGGCCATCACGGATTCCATGTACCCCCCCAGCATTGCAATCACGTCCGTCATGATCGTCATGATCGGGAAGATTACGGTACACGCCAGCACCCGGGTAATGACCAGGTAGTTGAACGGCCTGAGCGCCGCCACCTCCAGCGCGTCGATCTGCTCCGTCACCCGCATGGAGCCGATCTCGGCCCCCATCCCCGCCCCCAGCCGCCCCGCCAGCACGAGAGACGTAATCACCGGCCCGATCTCCTTGAAGACGGACAATGCCAGCATGCTCGGCAGCACGGCCTCTGCCCCGAACCGGGCCAGCGTACCCCGGCTCTGCATCGCGAGGACGACCCCGATCGCCAGCCCCGTCACCGCCGTCAGGGGAAGGCTCTTCGTGCCGGCCTCGTCCATCTGGTTGAGCAGCTCCCCGCCCTCGTACGGCGGCCTCCAGACGCGGCGGAAGAACTCGGCCACGAACATGGCCAAGCCCCCCGTTTGCGTCAGCAACTTCTCCACGAACCCCGGCTCGCTGTCGGATACGCTTGGAGACTCCATAAGGGAACGAAATCATGGTACGCGGCGGCAACGACAACCTGTCGCAGCAAAACCCATTCAGCTCACCCCCTCACGCTCCACCAACGTCTGTAAACACCGCCACCGGTTGCATGCACTTACGAGACAGACCCGAAGATAATCCCCCAGGCGACTTCGCCAAAGGAACCTAGAAACTCGGGCGGCACGACGCCGCCCGCGGCGGCCCGTCCAAGGTCAGTACGCCTGTTCCCATTGCAGGTTGAAACGAAGGGTCTGCTGGCCTGCCGACTGCCCCCCGACCATCTGCAGCAGCAGCCAGTCGTAAATCTCATACTCCAGCGTGACCTCCGTTGCCGTCTGCCCGGACTCACCGATCGTGCCCTGCTGGATTCCCCCGAACGACTGGCTTACGCCGAGGAACAGGTCGTTCGACACGTAGTCTCCCGCCACCAGCTGCGGACCGCGTATCGGGTCGTACCGGATCTGCACGACGTCCAGCCCCAACTCCTCTGCCGCGGCGTTCTCGACCAGGCTCGCCAGCTCCCCGATCGCCAGCTCCGTCCCGATGCTGCCGACCTGCAATGCCTGTCCCGCCGGCCTCCCCGTCGCGATGTACGACACGATGTCGGTCATCGGCATGTCTATGTTGGATCCCAGCGTGGTCTCCAACGCGCCGTACCGCCCCTCCAGGTTCAGCGTGATCACCACGTCTGATTCGCCCGCCGCCGCATACTGCCGGTTCCGTACCCGGTACTCCGCCTGCGCCTCCAGGTAAAACTGTGTCGGATCTCCCCGGAACGTGATGCGCCCGCTCGTCACGTCGAACTGGCGCCCGAACTCCTCCACGTAGCTACGGCCCTGCACGACGTCCAGTGTGCCGAAGAGGTTGGTCATGTCCGCGTACGCGGGCTTGCGCACGTCCAGCCGCCCCGCTACCTGGATCGCCATCTGGGGCGTGGTGCGCTGCCGGATCCAGGTGTCCCGCTCGAGTTGCAACGTCAGATCCAGGTCCACGGCGTCGTACAACACGAAGGTGCTGGTGTCCTGCGCCTCGACGTTGTACCCGAAGACGGCCTGGAGCTTGTCCAGATCTTGCTGTGTGACCGGAATCGGGGCCAGGTTCGGACTGATCAGGTTCTCCATGTAAATGTCGGCGCTCAGAACCTCGACATTTCCCGTCACCACCGGCAGCTTGGTCGTACCCGTCAGGTGGACGTTCCCGCCCACGTTGATGTTCTGGAAATCCGGCATGTTTGCAGCCCTAAAATCATTCAGGCTGGCGTTGATATCGAACTCGCCGAGCGTAAGCTGGCGCAGGTTGATCGTACCGGTGGCCGTCATCGAGCCGCCTCCCGAACGCAGCACGGCGCGAGCGACGTGGATCACGCTGTTCTCAAGTCGACCCTGCCCGTTGATCTGGTCCAGGCCGATGCCGATGGCAGGCAGGCCCACGTGGCCATCTATCATGCGCCAGTCTCCCTCCAGTACCGGAGTGGACATCGTGCCCGTGACGCGCATGTCCGCCACGAGCGTACCCTGCACGTCCTGATAGCTGTTCGGGTCGAGGAACGGCTGTACCCAGGCCACGGAAAAGGAGTCGGCCTCTATCGCCAGGTTGACGCCGCTGCTCCCGTCCGCCTCCGCCGCCTGCAGCTGTACACCCTGTCCGACGTTGGCCCCCTCTACGATCATGGTCGAGTCACCCGGCGCCAGGCTCAGGTTGATGGGCAGATAGCCGTTTGCCGAAAGCCGCCCTCCCTCCGGATTCGTGAGCAGGGCGTCCACGTTCAACCGTCGATCCTCGTACTGAAGCCCGATCCGGCCGTCTCCGACCGCTTCGTTCTGCGTGGCAAGGCTGAGCCGGAGGTTGCCCTGGGCCACCGGATCGCTGGCCGGACCCGTCATGGAGAGCGACCCGGTCACCGTCCCGCCCAGCCCCTCGTATCCGAGCAGGTCCGTTACCGTAGCGAGGTTGAAGTTTTCCACCGTCGCGACGAGGTTCTGCGTGCCATGTGGATCGATGATGCCGTCTATGGCGATCTGCTGATCGCCGGAATACAGCAGGAAATTGCTGATCCGGTACTGCCCACCGTACGTGATGCTCGCGGGCATTAGTAGCTGCCACGTGTCGTCCTCGAACTGTAGCGTGAGCGTCTCGAGCGTAATTGCACGCTGGTCCGGACGAAGATCCACGCGGCCTGCTACCTCAACCGTGCGCTTGGGATCGATCCGAATGTCGCCGCTGAACACCGCCACGTCTCCATTGTACGAGATCTCGATGTCGCTGGTCTGGAGCGACAGGCCGGGGATGCTGGCGAAGTCGAAGCTGGCGCGTACCTCTCCCACTGTAAGTTGATTGTTCGGACCCAGCTCACCGACGATATGGCCCTGCAAGCCAGCCACCCGATAGTCCTGATAAGCCAGCCGCTGCAGATCCGCTTCTACGTCGAACCGCAGGGTCCCGTTCTCCGAATACGCACGGCCCTGCAACTGGCCCTGGCCCAGTTCCAGGCCCAGCGGAGCCAGATAGGGCCGAATCGCCTCGGCATCTTTTATGTCGGCGCTGAAGGTGAAATCGGAACGCCGCACACCCGTCGTGTCGAACAGGGCAAGGGTGCCCCCGGCGGTTGCATCGGCTACATTCGAGCGGAGATATAGCGTGTCCAGATTCAGAACACCTTCCGCGATGGCGAACCTGGCGAGCAGCGAATCTACGCTGACCTGCTGGTAACGAGACGCGGCCGCACGCACGCTCCCCCGCGCAGTCATCGTTCTCGGGTTGAGCCCGACCCCCCGCACCTCGAAGTCGCCGTTGAGAAAGGCCCGCAGCGTGTCCGTCCCCAGGAAATTGTCCAGGCTGACGTTCCGAAGCGTCCCGGCCAGATCGTACGTGGGCAGCTCTCGGAACGGGCGTACCGTGCCCTGCACCTGTGCCCGGCCTTCCGGCAAGATGAGGTCGGCGTGCAGGTTCACGAGCCCGTTCTGCAGGAGGGCATGCACGTTGCCGGTGGTGATCTCGCCGCTGTTGATCTGCGATGGATCCAGGTCGAGATTCGCCTCCAGAAACAGCGTTTCCGGATCGAAGCCCTGCCCCCGCAGCGTTACGTCCCCAGTCAGGCTCGTCTGAAGATTATCGAGCCCCAGCAGGGCGCCGACGTTGAGGTTCTGGAAGCTCCCCTGCTCCACCGCGTACGTCGGCGTCTCCAGGAACGGCTGCGCCGTGCCCGCGAGCTGGGTCTCTCCTTCCGGCACGACGAGCGAAGCGTCGTACGCCAGACGGCCGTTCGTAAGGGTGAGATCCGCCGTCGCGCTGTTGATCTGCTGCTGGTTGATCCGAGACGAGTCCAGGCGGACCTGCGCGCTGAGGTCCATCTCGCCGGGATTCACGCCCCGCCCGTGCAGCCGGGCGATCTGCCCGTTGAGGTCTGTGTCCAGGTGCGGGTTGTTCATCAGCGCGCCCAGATTCAGCCCGCTGAACGTGCCGGTCGTGACTTCGTAGGTGAACGGCCGCGAAAGCAACTGCGCGTTGCCCGCCAGACGGGTGCTGCCCGCCGGCAGGTCGAGGTTGAGGTTGAACGTGAGGCGCCCGTTACGGAGATCACCCGTAAGCGTCGCCGCGTCGATAGGCTGCTGGTTGATGCGCGACGCCGCCAGGCTGATCCTCCCGGATGCCGTTGCCGTACTCGGATGCAGCCCCCGTCCCTGGAGCATCACCGTCCCCGTCAGGTTCGTCTGCAGGTTCTCGTCCCCGGTAAACGCCCCGATGTTGATGTTCTCAAACCGCCCCTCCCGGATCCGGTAGGTGGGCACGTTGCCCCCCAGGTCGGCGCTGCCCGCCAGGCGCGTATTGCCCTGCGGCGTGTCCAGGCGGACGTTGAAGGCCATCGACTCGTCCTGCAGGTTCACCGTCAGCGAGGCGTTGTTGATGTACTGCTGATTGATCCGGGACGGACTCAGCATGAACTGCCCCTGCACGGTAAGATCCTCCAGCGAAAGACCCCGCCCGCTGAAGGACCCCGTCCCGGTCAGGTCCGACTTCAGGCTCGGATTCCCCGTGATCGCCGCCAAGTCGATGTTCGAGAACCGGGCGTCTCGTATCACATAGCTCGGCACCGGCTGGAACGGACGCAGCACGCCGCTCAGGTGTGACTGCCCTTCCGGTGCACGGACGTACAGGTTGAAGTCGAGGTCGCGCCGGTCGAGGTCGGCGATCAGGTACGCCTCGTTGATCACCTGCTCGTTGATCCTGGACGGGTCCAGGTCGACCCTGCCCTCGAACACGGGCGTGCCGGTACCCGTTAGCCGGAGCGTTCCGACGACGGTCCCGCTCAGATCGGTCGTAAACTCCGAATCGCTCGTAAACACACCCACGTTCACGTTCCGGAACTCGCCCTGCCGAAAGGTTATGGACGGGTCCTCTGCGAACGGGCGTGCCGTCAGGGTGGTGTTGAAATAGCCGGCCCGCTCCAGGTCGACCACGGCACGCGCCGTCACCGTACCGTCCACCAGCCGTCCCTGTGCATTCGCCCCGGCAATCGTCACGTCGCCATAGTGTCCCTGGGCGAGGTCGAGGCTGAACTCCGCGTTCAGCTCCTGCGGATCGGTCCCCCGCCCGCTCACCGTAAAGTTTCCGGTAAACGAGCTACCCTCGTCTTCACCGGTCCCGAGGAACGCCGCGATATCGAAGTTCTCCATCCGGCCCCGGCGCACGTCGTACCGCAGCAGGTCGCCTCCCCAGTCCAACGTACCCTGCGCCATCAACCGGCCCTCCGGAACGAGCACCCGCGCCCCGAAGTCGAGGTTGCTCCCTGTCAGCTTGACGTCCAACCCCGCGTTCTCGATCAGGTAGCCATTGACGGTAGAGGGATCGAGGGACACCCTGCCCGTCAACTGCGCCGTCTCGGATGAGAAGCCCTGCCCGGCAATATTGAAGCGGCCCGCAATCGCCGTCTCGACCTCGCTGTCCTCCGCGAATTTACCCACATCCAGCCCCTCAACCCGTCCGGTTACGTCGTACGTGGGCACGTCGTCGAAGGGCCGAGCCGTTCCGTTCACGGCGAAACGGGCTCCTCGGAGGGCAGTGTTGAGGTCGAAGCGCGCCTGGCCCGCATTCCAGCGGCTCGTGAGCGTGGTCCGCCCGAGGGTGTATTCGCCATAGGTGGTCTCGAACACCTCTGCACCGAGCGTACCGCTGACCTGCTCCGGCTTCGTCCCCCGCAGGTCCACGTCCAGATTCGCATTCACCCGGCCCGCCTGCACGCCGTTGCCGAGCAAGGTCTGCGGGTCGAGGCGGCGTGCCCGAACACTCAGGACGTACGCCACCGGGCCGTTTCGGTTGGGCGAGACCGTCCCGTTCACCTTGAACGTGCCGCCGTCGGAGAACGCCGCTTCGGCATCCACCTTCAGGTTTCGCCCCGTCCCTTTCAGCGTCAGGTCGACATCGGCTGTGCCCTGTGCCTTCAGGCCCGGTATGAAGGGGTCGATGTCTGCAAAGGCGACCGGCCTCGCCGTAAATCGGAAGTTTACGTCCCGATACGTCGACGTCGTGTCTGTTGGAAGCCGCAGCGAGCCGTTTGCCCGTACCACGCTCCGGGGCGACGTCACGGCCAGCCTCCCCACCTGGATGTAGCTGCCCTCTATCCTGCCTCTCAACTCGGTGCTCGCCCAATAGGACTGTCCCGGCGGCGAAAAGCGAGCGGCCAGCTCGTTCACGTCTAGTGTCAGGCTATCGCCGAGACTGCTGTTCCCCAGATCAACCCGCAATCCCCGCACATTGAGTATAGAGTCGCGCCCCGGTGCATAAAAGGCAGCATCCACCCGCCCATTCACGATGTCCGTCTGGTCGAACTGGATGACCAGCTTCGTCCAGTATGTCTCTACGGTGTCGACCGATACGGAGTCGTCGTGCGCGATGACGTTCAGCAGGTCCCACGAGCCGTCCTCCAGCTGGTGCATGGCGACCCACGGCTCGTACATGTTGATGTTGTGGAGTACCAGGCGGTCCTGCAGCAGATACCACAGGTTGTAGTTCGCGTGCAGGGAGTCGATGTAAGCGAGCGTGTCCCCCTCCTCCGTAACCAGATGAACATTCACCAGCGTGAAGTTGCCCAGCAGGCTGCCCGTCAGGTCTCCCGCTTTCAGCTCAGCGCCATCGAACAGCGTGTTGACGCGCGTCAGCACGTATTTCTTGGCCTGCCGGTGCCCCCAGGGTGTCTGGAGCACGGCATACGTCACGATGAGCAGAAAAACGATCACCCCGGCCGCAATCGCCAGCACCCGCAGCACCTTGTACCCAGTGCTGTGCCCTCGATCCTGAACCTCCCCCTCCGGCCCGAGGCCGTCGCCCTCCGCAAAGTCGTGTCCCTCCCCTTCGCCGGGGCGGGGCGCGGGTTCACGGTCGTGCTCTTCAGTATGTCGCTTGCGTTCCGGCATGTAGGTAGACGCGGAAGCCCCGGATCAAAACGCCGGGCCGATAGACAACTGGATGTTGAACCGCCACAGTGAATGGACGTCGGGCACTTCGTCCGTCAGGCCGTGCCGGTATTTGTAGACGCTCTCCGGATCACGGAGGTCTTCGTACGTGGGATTGAGCTTATAGGCAAGGTCCAGCCGAATGGCACCGATCAGGGTCAGGTAGCGCACGCCGACGCCGACGTCCGCGAATACATCCCCCAGATCGAAGCCCCGGTCGCCCAGCATCGCCGCATCCACGAAGGCGGCCGCACGCCAGCTCGGGCCGAGACCGGGGAAAGGCATGCGGAGTTCGACGTTGCCGCCCAGTTGCGCCAGGGCGCCGCGCGGCTCGTAAAAGTACCTCGACGTATCGGCCACGGTCGTGTCGCCCTGTGAGCGGAACACCAGGACCGGCCGGGGATCCTTCCTTCCGGCAAGCTGGCCGTTCCACCCCCTGAGCGTCGGCCCCCCGGCGTAAAAGACGATGTCATCGAACCGGTTCTCGAAGATGAGGCTGTCCGACCGGGTCGAATGGCCCAGCAACGCCTGGTTGCTGAAGCCGAACGGCCACACACGTCCGGCGAAGAAGCGTCCGGCCAGGCGGTACGGGCCGCCGATCGGCAGGTACCCCGTAGCTTCCGTGCCGATCTTAACGTAATCGATGTCCGACGCGAGAAATGTCCCTCCCGTCTCGGCAAAAGGGCGCACGAGGAAGCCCCGCGTCGGCGTGATGTAATTGTCGGCGTGGCCGATGACGCCCGAGAGGGCCAGGATGCTCTGGCTGTACAGGTCGCGCACTTTCCCGGAAGCGACGAGTGAATCCACCGGGGAACGCGTGCTCGCCTGGTTGCGCAGCAGCGACCGGATGAAGGTGTGGCGGAATTGCAGCGAGCGATACGGGTAGAATTGATAGATAAGCGTCGTGTTGTTGCCGAACTCGCGCGAGTTGATCTGAAGCGGATCCCCCGCCTGCAACGTCGCCACCTGCCCGATGGCCCGCTGGCGGGGGTCGTTCTCGAGCTGCACGTACGGGGCAATCGTACCGGACAGCCTCCGCGAGAAGAGATACGGCTGCGTCAGGGAGACGCCGGCCCGGTACACCCGACTCGGCAGGATCTGCGTCGTCGCGGGCGTCGACCCGATGCCGGTCTGCGCAATCGCGCTTACCGTGAACGTCCGGGCGCCGCCCAGGAAGTTCCGGTGCGTCCAGTCCGCCCGCGCGTTGACACCGGCATCGATGCCGTACCCCCCCCGCGCGCTCACGTACCTCGGTTCGGCCTCGCGCACCTGCACCCGCACCGTCACCGTGCTGTCGCGCGGCTGGTCGGGCACGTCGATCACCGCCACCCGGAACAGGTTCAGCGAGTAGAGATCGCGCTGCCCTTGCAACAGCTTCCTGCTGTCGAATACGTCGCCCACCTGGAATGGCAACTGCCGGAGCACCACATCCTCGCCTACCGACTCGACGCCCTCCACCGTGATCTCGTCGATGTGCGTCTTCGGCCCCTGCATCAGGATGAAATGCAGGTCGGCCGTGTTCTCCAACGAGTCGACCCTGACGTTCGTGTTCGCCGTAGCAAAAGCGTAGCCGCGGTTCCGCAGCCAGGCCAGGGCCGCGCTCTCGATCCGGAAGCGGTCGAAAAAGGTATACCGGTCACCCGTGTGAACGCTGATCTGTTCGCGCACGTCGACCCAGCCCTCCCGCTCGTCGGGAGGCAACTGGTAGTAGAAGCTCCGCCCTTCCACGTCGAAAAAGCCCACGTCCTGTATGATCACCGGTTCCCCCTCCAGAATGCTGAAGATGACGTGGATCTGGTTCGCGGTCGTGTCGAGTTGCGACGCCCGGTAGTCGATGTCCGCGTGGTAAAATCCGTTTTGCCGGTAAAACTGTCTGAGCCGGTGTACGTCTCGGGCAAGCTCTACCGGGCTGAACGGGTACGGGGCGGGTTCGAGCAGTGGCAGGATCCGCTTCACCTTGTCCCAGAAAGTCGGCCCCTTCGTGACGATCTTCGTCTGCAGCGTATCGCTGGTGAAGGTCTGCGTTCCCGGGAACAGGAACGACACGCTGCTGACGGACGTGCTGTCGTTGACGAGATACAGAGGCGCCTGCGCAGCCGCCGTCCCCACGAACGACAGGCCGCAGCACGCACCCAGCACCAGCGCCGCCCACGTCACCCCGTTTGATACGTAGCTACTCAGATCCCTCACGAATCAATGTGTTCGAAGCATTCACTTCAATAGATGTCCCCTGTCCTCATCCTACGGAAACGTCTTCCCGCGCCTTCTGCCTGCGCTGTGTCGATACCGCCTCGTGCGCCGCAATCCCGGTGCGTTCCGCCTCGGCCCTCCCATGTTCTCCAGCCTGCTGTGTCTTTTCTACCTGCTTCTGCTTCCGTTTCACACGTAGCCGCCGCTCGTTCAGTGAACTGAAGGCTCCGCCGATGCAGAGTACGACCCCCGAGTAATAAATCCAGAAAACGAAGGCGATGACGAGTCCGAATGCAGTCGTCAACACCGCGGTCGAATCCGAACCGGGCGCGACCTGATACCGGGAGAAGCGCCCTGCGTGCGAGGCGTACAGAGTAAAAGCATACTTCGCCCCCTCCCACAAAAACCCCGTCACCAACGCACCCAGCAGGGCGCTCCGTTTCGGCGGATGCGGCTTCGGAACGAAAAAAAACAACTGGAAGAACATCCCTACACTCAGCAGCAATGGAAGCAGAAGGCCGAAAAGGTAGAAGAACCCGCTCCAACTCTGCTGCACCCATACGTAGCTGAATCCCAACCGCTCGATGGCCTGGGCGCCCGCCACGTTCAACGCCTGCATTCCCAGAGACAGACCGAAGCTCAGCAGAAAGACCAGCCCGACCTGCGCCGCCATCCGCACGTCGAATACGTATCCCTTCAGAATGCTTCGTTTTTCGTGCCATTCTTCCTGAAATAAATTCGCAACCACGATCCTGAGTGTCGTGAACAGCGTCATGGCGGAGTACAGCAAGCCCAGAATACCTACTACTGTGAAGGCCGTACCAGCCTTCTGGAGCTGCTGAAGCAAGCCGATGAGTTGCTCGCTCTGGTACGGGACGAAAACCCGGACGTAGCTGGCTACACTCTCGAAAGCCTGGTCCCCCCGCAGGATCTGGCCCAGCACGCCCGTCGCCAGGAGCACGATCGGCACGATCGTGACCAGCACCTTGAACGCAATCGCCTGTGCCCACAGGAACACGGGCCGATCGTTCATCACGCGGTACACACCGTGGGCGTAATACTTGAAGTGATCCTTGATGCGGGTCCAATATGTACCTATCGAAGCCATAGTAGGATCGTGTGCATCGAAATCGTCAACCCCCGCATACCCCACCCGGTCACCATGAAGTATACAACGGCCGGATCTCGCACGATGCACGTGCCGGCTCCTCCAGGCCCGGCGCTCCGCCCCGTGCACAGATGCCCGCACTCCGATCAGCCTGCCAGGCCCGTAGTTCTCCATTGTTCAGCGCTTTGCGCGTGCGAATGTGCAGAACGGCCGATACCTGCTCCCTGCCCGGCCCGGCACTCCGACGGAATCGGTGTCGACGACCTGCAACACGGCCCCGAAAGGCTCTGCCCTCACTTCCGCACGCCCGCTGCCCTGCCACGTTCACTGACTGTGCCTGTACTCCGCTCACCCAGATCGGTTAAGGACGGCGTGTAACAAAGCCGTAGAAACACCCGCACGCTCCGACCCGGCACGCATCCTCGCAGTCCCCCGCCCACATCCCCCAAATGAAAGAGGCGGGCCCAAGACCCGCCTCCACACCCGCAACTGCAAGGTGTCTAAGCCGAAATGCAAAGCAAACCCCCGTCCTCTCCTTCCTATGCTCACGCCGACGCCTTGCGTTCCTCGTAGATCGGCTCCTCCCCGTAGGCGACCGTGCTCTCCGTCACCCTGCATACTGCAATGTCGGGGCGCTCGTGGATGTTGAACATGACGTCCAGCATGGATTCCTCCATGACGGCGCGCAGCCCGCGCGCACCCGTGCCGAGGTCCCGCGCCCGGGCCACCATGGCGTCCAGCGCCTCGTCCGTAAACTGAAGGTCCACCCCGTCCATCGCAAACAGCTTCTGGTACTGCTTCACCAGCGCATTCTTGGGGCGCGTCAGGATGTCCTTCATCGCCTCGTCGGAGAGCGCGTGCAGCGCCGTAATCACCGGAAGCCGGCCGATGAACTCCGGAATCAATCCGAAACGGAGCAGATCGTCCGGCTCGACGTGCTGGAAGATGTCCGGCGCATCCTTGTCGACGCGCTTCTGCGGATCCGACAGGAAACCGATGGTGTTGATCGAGAGCCGGTGCGCCACGATCTCAGCCAGCCCCTCGAAGGCGCCGCCGCAGATGAACAGGATGTTGCGCGTGTCGATGTTGATGAGGCTCTGTTCGGGGTGCTTACGGCCCCCCTTCGGCGGCACCCCGGCCACCGTCCCCTCCAGAATCTTGAGCAAGGCCTGCTGCACCCCCTCACCCGATACGTCCCGCGTGATCGAAGCATTGTCGCCCTTGCGCGCGACCTTATCGATCTCATCGATGTAGACGATGCCCCGCTCTGCGCGCTCCACGTTGAAATCCGCCGCGTGGAGCAGGTGGGCCAGAATGCTCTCCACGTCTTCACCTACGTACCCGGCCTCCGTGAGCGCGGTGGCGTCCGAAATGGAGAAGGGCACGTCCAGAATACGCGCCATCGTCCGCGCCAGCAGCGTCTTGCCCGTACCTGTCGGACCGATCAGCAGGATGTTCGATTTCTCCAGTTCGATGTCTTCGTAGCCGTGGAGATACTCCTGGGAATCGACCCGCTTGTAGTGGTTGTAGACGGCGACGGCCAGCGCCTTCTTCGCGCGTTCCTGCCCGATCACGTACTCGTCCAGCGACTTCTTGAGGTCGGAAGGCGTGAGGCGCCGGTGGCGCGCGGGCGTCGCGCGGCGTGGCGCGCTCGTCGTATTCTGCTGGTACGAGGTCAGGTCGCTCCGCACGATGCCTGCCGCATCGTGGATGCACCGGTCGCAGATGTAAACGTCCGGCCCCGCCACCATTGACGACACCTCGTGCGCCGTACGGCCGCAGAACGAACACCGGATCACATCATCGCCGCGTCGGTTACTCATAGGCTCAATAGCGCCGGATAAAAAGTACCAGTCTGATTCCGATGCTCGGACGTGCACCGGCCTAAAAGGATGGTATCGCGCTTGGCGTATTCCCCTTTAATTACATATCACACGCTGCTTCGCCCCTATCGGGCACCGCCGCGCGCTCCCATCTGTCGTGTGGCAGCGGGCGTCAATCTAACACAACATTTCGTAAGGGCAAATAAACGGTTCGGTAACGATACTTTTTTTCAATTCCTGCCCGCACCGCAACGATCGTATTCCCATGCTGCCCATCACCACCCCTGCCTCGCTCGAAGCCGCCACACAACACGCCCTGCAAACACTCCCGTCGGCTTTCTGCGAGCGGATGCGTGAGATCGTACCGCCCGGCGCCTTCCCGCAGGTCATGGCTTCGTTCACGATCCCCAGGGCCGCCTGCTTCCGTGTCAATACCCTGCGAGCACCGGTCGACGCCGTCCGGACCGAGCTGGAACGAGAGGGCCTGCCGCTGCACGATGTACCCTGGTACGACGCCGCCTTCTGGGTGGAGCCTGCCCTCCGCGACCGGCTGCTGAGCACACCCGCTTACCGCGAGCAACGCATCTACGTCCAGAACCTCTCCAGCATGGTCCCACCCCTCGTGCTCGCCCCCGAGCCGGGCGAACGGGTGCTCGACCTCGCCGCCGCCCCCGGCAGCAAGACGCTCCAGATCGCCTGCCTCATGCGAAACGAGGGCGAGATCGCGGCCGTGGAGCTGGTCAGAGGCCGTTTTTTCAAGCTCCGGGCCAACCTGAAAGCACAGGGCGCCGCCGTCGTCCGCACCTTCCTCAAAAACGGCGAACACGTCTGGCGCAACCGCCCCGAATATTTCGACCGCGTCCTCCTCGATGCCCCCTGCACCACCGAAGGCCGCTTCCGCACCGACGACCCGCAGACCTACGCCTACTGGAGCCCTGCCAAGATCAAGGAGATGGTCCGCAAGCAGCAGCGCCTCCTCTATTCCGCCGTCCAGTGCCTCCGCCCCGGCGGCACCCTCGTCTATTCCACCTGTGCCTTCTCCCCCGAGGAAAACGAGTTGATCCTCCAGAAAGCCCTGTCCACCTTCGGCGACGCCGTCACGCTGGAGCCGATCCCCCTCGAACTCGACGGCATGTATCCCCCGCTAGAAACCTGGCAGGGCAAACCCATCGACTCCGCCCTCGATCCCGCCCGCCGCATCCTCCCCACCGACCTCATGGAAGCCTTCTTCGTCGCCCGCATCCGAAAGCTCGATTCCACAATGCGATAGACAGCGCGGTCGAGTATTTTGTCCCACTCGGATCATCTCAGCCCGAAGGGCCAGAAGCAATGAAGAAAGAGCATACTATGCGACACTCGCTGGAGGAGCTTGAATCAAAGCACCGGCGCGGGGAAACACGCACAGACTGGGAGCGAATCGACGCGCTTACAGACCGCGACATAGAACAGGCCGTTGCCGCCGATCCCGATACAGAATTGCTCAATGAGGAGTGGTTCGAGACTGCCGAGCTCCTCACGCCCGATCAGAAGCAGCGCATCACGATCCGCGTAGACCGGAACGTGCTCGATTACTTCAAGCGCAAAGGACCGGCTACCAGTCCCGAATGAATGCAGTCTTGAAGGCGTACGTCGCCCGAAAGGCGAGGGAGACATCCGATGGTAGTAGCGTTTAAGAACGCGCAGGCTAAAGACCTGCGGCTACGGTGCTGCGGCTACAAGATTGTGCATTAAGCCTGCGCAGCAACGCCTCGATGTCGTTCGCAGTCACAGCATCCCGTACTTCCGCAGCAAGAAACGCTCGCGGTACAGGTTGAACGCCGCGTCACATACCTTGCTCGTGTAATACGCATTGAAGCCGCTCGCCACCACCGCCCCCGTCACGGGCACCAACTGCGCCAGCTTGGCCTCTGCCAGCCGCAGCCCGAGCGCCTCCGTCGCATTGCGGATCGCCCGCGTCAACGCAAACTGTTCCACCGCCAGCGTCGCCTGCTCTCGCGCCAGCCGCTGCGACACCCGGATCACCGGCGCCAGCGTGACCTGTTTCGCTGTATCCGACGGTGCCGAAACGGCGTTCAGCACCTCCAGCGCCACCAGCCGTTCCACCGGATCGGCCACGTCGAACCCGCAGTACGCCGCGTACTCGCCCGCTGCCCGCAGGTTGAGCGCCACCAGGGCCACGATGTCCGGTACGATCCCGGAAGCGCCCGCGTACCCCGTCGCCGCCCCTTCCGCAGCCGCCAGCGCCCGGTACTTCGTATCGATCCCTTTCAGGGCGGCGTCCACCACCATCAGGTCCAGGCTCGCGACGTCGGCCGGACCTTCCACCGGCACGCCGTTCCGTCGGTAAGCCGCATACACGGCCCGGGGCCTTACCGAATCCTGCACCATCTCGTTCGTGAGCCGCAGCAGCCCGCTCACCACGTTCTGGATCGTCCAGTCCACCCCCGGCACCCTGCGCACAAGGTCCGTCGCCCCGTGCACGGCCGCGTTCATGCCGTCCACTGCCCTGCCGAACCAGCCCATGCGCGGCTCCTTCCAGAGCTGGATCTCCGCATACGCCCGCCGCTCATACGCCGACGGCGCTGCCTCTACCGAAATCGGAAACGTCTCCATGCAAGCACTACTCCGTTGTGATTCCGTAACCGTACCGGCTTATACGAAGCGCCGCCGATAAGTTGTACTCCAGTAGACGAGCAGCTATTCGCCGGCCAACGTAAGGGGGGTACTCAGGCGGCGAATTCATACAGCGGTACTTGCCGGTCGGGAGCGTGGCTGCCCGTTGCTTCCAGCAACTGCTCGATCCGGCGCACCGTAGGTCCGTCAAACAAAATGTCTCCACAGGTATCGCACACGTCAGCCGGTACGTTCTCAAAAACAATCACCTGGCCTTTGTAGCGGACGGTGTGCAATACGAATCGCCGCTCATAGCAGCCCTCACATCCCTGAATACTGCACGGCAAAGCTCCCCGCCCTACCGGCTTCGTTCGGTCGGTGTTTTCCATTTCGGTTCCTTCGGTTCATAGACCGTAATGATGATTACGACCGGATTTCTGGTTGTGCATACTATGTGAACCGGGCGCCCGTCTCTGGTCATACCATTCAACAAGCAACAGGCTCCCCGCCGGTGTTCCGGGTAATTCTCAATGACGTGAGCATTCCCGATGGCATGCAAAACATCGTCGAGCACATATTCCTCCTCAACCATCTCCGCCTGAGCGTGTTGTGTCACACGATATTCGCCGAGATCGACCTGCAAGTTGATCAGGCTAAGCACAGCCTCGTGCTCAGAATCCTCAGGTGTTCCCATTGTGCTGCCCGTGCCGGCCTCCTTTTACCGGTTGCAAACTTTCAATCCTGAATCGGCCAGAACACCCCCAACCGAAAGCTCCGCTCCGGCAGCGGATACGTCGGCACCAGCAGGGTGCCCTCATATACCCCCCCGCCCGTCGAGCTTGCCAACACGTTGTAATATGCCACGAAGATCGTCGCTGTCCGCACTCCCGCCTCCACCACCACGTCCAGCGTCCCCGACGGGCCGATCCACGGGTCGTCCGACCGGGGCACCACCAGCAAACCTGTCGCCGGATGCAGCGTCCGGCTTCGCATGCGCGACCACGCCCGTCCGTCCAGGTGAATATCCAGGTCCAGATCGCCCTTGAACAGCAGGTACCGCGCGCCCAGTCGCCCGCTGGCGAATACCTCCGGCAACGTCTGCGAAAGCAGGACCCCGTTCGGCGCGGCGCCGTCGCTCAGGAAATGCACCGCCGTCGGCTGCACCGTCAGGTAAAAGCCGCGCGCCGCATCCCGACGCCAGCCCAGGTCCAGCGCTGCCCCGACCCGCGTGACTGGACTCCCCACCACGAACGCCCGCGCCGTATCCTCCCCCACCTCGTAGAACGCACGCGCCCGCCTGGTCTGGTTTCCGAACACCGTCAGCCCCACGTCGAAGACCTTCCCCCGCCGTTCCAGCCCGGCCTCCACCAGGCCCACCAGACCCGCCCCATCACCCGCTCCCTCTGCAAAAGCGCCGAACCCGTACCGGTCGAACCACGAAGCCGCCTGCCCCGCCAGCCGCCCCGCTACGTGAAAACGCAGGGAGCCCGCGACGCGCGACAGCTCGGCGGAGACGGACGGATACGCCTCCCACCCATCGTAATGCGCCCCCGCCTCCAGCCCGAGCCGCATCGCGCCCAGCAGCAGGGTGTCCAGAACCGACCCGTGCAGTTGCAGGCGCGACTGGCCAGGCGGCGCCCCGGCACTGTCTGCCGCCGGACGCCATCGGTCCAGCCATCCGGACGCCCGGATCCCCCATCGCCCGCCTCCATAGTCCTGCTGCAACCTGGCCCCCATCCGCCCGGCGTGAAAGGACGCCGTATCCGCTCCGGTCGTGTACCGCAACTCCTCCGAAGTCCAGAACCCCGTCACCGCCCCCGGCTCCCGCCCCAGCACGCGCGCCCGGAGCGTCGCCGAG
>DASSAV010000469.1:0-14716 GCA_035699265.1 Rhodothermales bacterium | reverse complement strand
AAGATGGCCAGCACGCCGGTATAGGGGTTGGAAAGCGCCTGGCGGGTACCGAACACGTTGAAGAAGCGCAGCGCCACGGTCGGAATCCCGTACGCCCGCCCGATCGTCAGGCACATGCGCTCCTGGTCGTACTTCGAGAGGGCATAGATTGAGGCGAGGTCCGGTTGCTTGCGCTCGGGCGTCGGCATCGGATCGAGCACGCCGCCGTCCTCGTCCCGCAGCTCCCACTGCCCCGCCTTCAGTTGCTCGAGCGGCCGTTCGCGGCCCGGGCGGAGGCGCCCGTCGCGCGCTCGGCACAGCCCTTCGCCGTAGATGCTCATGCTGGATGCGACGACGAGCCGCTCGACCGGCTGTTCGATGAGCGCCTCCAGCAGGACCGCCGTCCCGAGATTATTGATGCTCGTGTAATGCGCGATCTCATACATGCTCTGGCCGACGCCCACTGCCGCCGCCAGGTGGTACACCGCGCTTACGCCCTCCAGCGCCCGGCGGACCGCATCGGGGTCCCGCACGTCGCCCACGAGAAGCTCCACGTCCGGACTCAGATAATCAGGGCGATTTCCCCCCTCCCCGTGCACCTGCGGCGCCAGATTGTCCAGGGCTCTGACCTCATACCCGCTCGCCAGAAGTTCGTCTGCAAGATGAGATCCGATGAATCCGGCTCCGCCTGTAATAAGGATACGCTTCATCGTACCGGAATTGGTTGGTTTGGCTACGTAAAGATGTCGATTCCGCCTCCTCACACACTGCTTCTATCCCCCTGCGCAGACATCCTCTGAATCCACTTCCCTTCCTAGCCTAACCAATGAAGCTACTAACATCAACATCATCTACTTGGCATTACATATCGTTTACAACAACGCATGATGCACGTTACATGCGTTACGCAATCTAGCCATATTTCGGCCCGCCCTTTGTTGATAACCCTCCGCCATTGTGGATAACTACTCTTTTTTACGTGCACGGGTAGCTCAATATTCCACATGGCTCCTCCTGCCTCTGCCGAACCGAATCACATCCCAAGTACGTTAGATGCATGCAAAAGACCCCTTTCCGAACGTTATATTCTTGTATGCATTTCGTGCACGTCACGGGGTGCGCGGAACCGGCCGCACCGTGACGATCAAAGCACGTTTTTATGCGGAAAGACGTGCCGGATTATCTACCAGCACATTCATTTCGCCCTTTCCTGTACGCTTCTTGTAACGATAAGATACTGGCGCACCGATATCCCGGAGCTAAATCAACGCAGGTCTTGATTACCATTCGTCCGATGCTTGCCGCTATGCCTGGTCCAAATGACTGGACCGATAAGGAGAAATCTTCGGAGGCAAGACAATGAGAAAAGGGGTCGGACGTTTTCTTTCCGAAGCTGCTCGCGCAGATCGAATCTCCCGCTCCCCGCGCGGCCACCTGTAATGATGTGGGCAAAAGCCGTCGGGGAGCGGACCCTATTCCGTCGGCGGCTACTACGATGTCAGTCTTGCGCACACGACCGCCTGAACGCAGTACCGCGACGCCATGGCCCGTATCATGCTGAGGAAGGACGACCCCTGGCTGTCCGCTACCAGACCGGACATCCGGGGGTGGCTGGTGAAAGACCGCGACGGCAATAGCCTCGGCCGCGTAGAGGACGTGTACGTCGACGACAAGAGCGGGCGCGTGGACTCCGTCGTCGTGGCCAGCGGCCGTGTCATACCGCCCGATCACTTCGACGTCCACGAGGACTACCTCACGACGGACGTGTCCGTGCAGGACGATCTGCCCCGTACGGAGCACACGGAGCCGATTCGGCCCACTGCCGGCAGTCCTCCCCCCGGCAGCTTCGCCGCCCGCTACCGAACGCACTTTGATTTGGTTTACGGCGGCAAGGGCGCCGCCACCTTCGAGGACTTCTTCCTGGCTTACCATTTCGGGCGCGTACAGGCCCTCGACGCGAGGCTTTTTGGAGACTCATTCCTACAGGCTGAGCAGGATCTGCGGGCGCTGTACGAGCTTCGTTTTCCGGGCCGTTCATTCGAAGACGCCCGCGAGGCTGTCCGGTACGGCTTCAACCTGGGCGCCGCGCTCCGAGCGTCGGAGCCGATGGCTCTGCCCCAGGAGGGAGACGCTTCGGCCGAGTACGCACTCGACCGCGAACAGCACAGGCCGTCAGACGAAGAGCCCTCGACCGAGCAGGCGGCCCGGACGAGCGCCAGCATGTCCACCGGCGATGCGCGCGAGTGACGGCGCCCCTCCATTCGCCCTCTCTCTACTCGTCCTCTTCTCCCGAATCCGAAATCCAGTAACGGTCTTGCAAACCGGTGCAATTTCAGAACCTTCGCCGTTTCCGCTCCTGTACATCATGAAGCGTTTCCATCCGAGCACCCGGTGCCGTAAGGGGCTCGTCACGACCGAGAATAGACAGAGGAGGAACGACTATGGCACGCTACAACGACGTGGATTACGACCGTGACTATCGCCGCAGCGACTACGAGCCGGGCCGCTACGGGCGCAACCGCAACTACGACCGGTACGACTACCGCGACTACGGATACGGCCGCAATTATTACGGCTACGGGCGCGATTACGACTACGACGACCGCAGGGGCCACAACCGTTCGGATTACGGCAGCTACGACCGTTCGGATTACGACCGTGACTACAACCGTTCCCCCCGCGACTATGGGAGGTACGAGCGCAGCTACGGCCGCTACGACCGGGAGAACTATCCCGAGAACGCTGGCCGCTACAATACCGGATACGACCGCGACCGGGATTATGACCGTTATGCGAACCGTGGCCGAAATGATTACCAGAATTACGACCGGGACTACGACCGGGACCGAGGCTACGATCAGGACCGAGGCATGTGGGATCGTGCCGGGGACGAAGTTCGGTCGTGGTTCGGCGATCACGACGCCCAGCGTCGCCGCCACATGGACGAGCACCGCGAACGGCGAAACGACAGATTCGAATGGCGCCGCTCGTACGAACCTGACACCGTCTGGTGATCCGTTCCCCTCCCGCCCTCATCCCGGGTCTCACCAAATGCCTCATTGAGCCAAGCCACGAGAACAGTCATGAACGGAAACGGAAATCAGAACGACTATCGGGATACGGACTTCGACCGAAACGGCTACCGGGGCCGCCGCCGCAATGGGTACGGCCGCTACAACGACGATTACGACGACCTCAGTTATGGAGGCCGCGCCATGGGCGGCCGGGACTACAGCACCAGCGGCCGCTATTTCGACGAAGGCGACCGGTATGGGCGTTACCGGAAGTACGGCGCGCAGAGCCATTATCCCTATAGCGAACGCCGCTACAACACCGCAGGGTACGGCGGAGGCCGCACCCAGAGCGATTTCTACATGCGGGGGGACTATGACCAGAGAGGGTCGGAGGGGGGCCGATGGGGCTACGCACCCAGCGACGACTACCGGCGCGAGGGATACGGCCAGTACGACCGTGATGCGGACCGCGACGATTACGGCCGCGCCTATACCATGCGCGACTATCATCCGAGCGATCGCATCCGGAACCGCAGCCGCTACGGCTGGAACACGTACGACCAGAATCGTCGCGGATACGAAAGCGCCAACCAGTACGGCGGCCAGGCCCACTTCACCGACGAAGGCTACGCCAACGACTTCCGTAGCGGCCAGTTCAATCCGAAACTGCAAACCGGTTACGGCGAATTTGCAGGGTGGTCGAATCCCGGCCCCCACACCGGGCGCGGGCCAAAGGGCTACGAGCGCACGCCGGACCGCATGCGGGAGGAAGTGTGCGAACGCCTCACCCGGCACGGAGGCATCGATGCTTCCGACATCGAGGTGAAGGTCGAAACCGATGAGGTCACGCTCACCGGAACGGTCGATTCGCGGCAGGCGAAACGCATGGCCGAAGACGTCGCCGAGGACGTGGCAGGCGTGAAGGACGTGCACAACCAACTCCGCATCAACCGCACCGATGCAGGCCGCAACGCCGAGCAGCAAAACAAAGGACAGGAGAACAAGAACACGCGCAACCCACGCCGTGCATCTCAGCAAACCTGACCACATCGGACAGATTGACTGGAAGCCTTCTCAGGTCTTACGTTAGGAGGGCGAAGCCGTCGCACCGGCTCCGCCCTCAGCTTTACCGTCCCTGCGCTCCCCGAAACACCGGGCCGAATCGGCCCGGAGCACGCCGAAAGACATGTTAAAGCGCTCTTCCAAATACGGCACCATCGTAGCCTGTGCCGTCGTCGCCCTCTCCTGCGCCTCCGCCGACGTTCAGCCCGGCGGCATCAAACTCGAACCGGCCTTTTCAGCCCTCACATTTAACCGGCCGGTGGACCTCCAGCATACGCCGGACCAGAGTAATCGCCTGTTCGTCATCGAACAGCCCGGCATCATCCGGGTATTCGAGAACCGCCCCGACGTACAGTCCGCCCCCGTTTTCCTGGACATACGGGACCGCGTGCTCAGCGAGGGAAATGAGCAGGGCCTGCTCGGCCTCGCCTTCCATCCCGACTTCCAGCAGAACGGTTATTTTTACGTCGACTACACAGCGGACAATCCTCAGCGCACTGTCATCGCCCGGTATCACGTCGATCCGGCCCATCCCGACCAGGCCGACCCGGCCAGCGAGACGGTTCTCCTGGAAGTACCGCAGCCATTCAGCAACCACAACGGGGGGCAGGTCGCGTTCGGATCCGACGGCATGCTATACGTCTCCTTCGGCGACGGCGGCTCCGGCGGCGATCCGCATGGCAACGGCCAGAACCCCGGTACCCTGCTCGGCTCCATCATCCGCATCGACGTCGACCACCCGTCCGACGGGCGGCCCTACGGCATCCCCTCAGACAATCCTTTCGCAGACAGCGCCGACGGTGCCCGGCCTGAGATCTACGCGTACGGCCTGCGCAACCCCTGGCGCTTCAGCTTCGATGCCGAGACCGGCCGGATGTGGGCGGGCGACGTGGGCCAGAACAAGTTCGAAGAGATCGACATAATCGAAAAGGGCAAGAACTACGGGTGGAACGTGATGGAAGCCAGTTCCTGCTTCGAGCCCTCCGAGGGCTGCGACCGATCCGGCCTGACCCTCCCCGTGTTCGACTACGGCCGCGACCTCGGCGCCTGCGTCACCGGCGGCTACGTGTACCACGGCCAGCGCGCGCCCGCACTCAGCGGCAAGTACATCTTCGCCGACTACACCAGCGGAAACGTCTGGTCGCTGGATTACAAAGGGCAGCAGCAGCCCACGACACAAATCATCGTCGATTCGGGCCTCAACATACCGTCCTTCGGCGTGGACCAGAATGGAGAACTCTACGTCCTCGCCTTCGACGGCAAGATCTACCAGTTCACCCCCGCCTTGGACACCTCTGCACAACCCTGACTGCCCCCAGACGAGGTACCGTCCGATGGAAGAGGCAAAGGAAGACCCCGAGCGCGAAGATCGGATCTATATGGAAGCCATCGTCGACTGCTACGGCCCCGAAGAGCAGGCGATGGGATGGTACTCTTATCTCGCAGATCGGCTCGGCTTTCCGTTCAAGGCGCACTGCATCGAGGAGCGGACAATTTCGCCGCTTCGCCAGGGAGAAAAGGTTAAGGTGAAAGGAATGGCTCCCGAAGACGACTGCATGTGCGAGATGTTCGTCATGGCAACGTGGAAGGGCCGTTCTCTCGGCGTGCCGCTCGCCCAACTCGAACCCGTTGCCGTGGATGAGCAAACGGAAGAGGCGATAGGCGACTGGCATTACTGGGTCGGGCGCGGCAATCAGCTCTGTTGACCTCGTCTGGCGTCATCTCACCTCCGGGGCATTCCTCCTCCGATGCCGCTCATGCCCTTCGTTCTCACGGCTGCGTGGGCGGCGCTGCGGCCGCTTGAACTCAGAAACCAGAATGAAGGCGGGGCATACACCGAGCGGAAGCCTTATCTTTCTTTTCTTTTGGTTTTTGGCGTTCTGTGACGGTTCAAGCGACGAACATGAAGAAGTTTACCGAGGTGAAGGGGTTCGATCTGCCGGCCATCGAGCAGGAGATCCTGGCGTGGTGGGCCGAGCACGACACCTTCGCGAAGAGCGTGGCGCAGCGGGAGGGAGCGCCCACTTTCAGCTTTTACGAGGGCCCGCCGACGGCAAACGGACGCCCGGGCATCCACCACGTCATGGCCCGGACGATCAAGGATGCGTTCTGCCGCTACAAGTCCATGAAGGGCTACTACGTGGAGCGGAAGGCAGGGTGGGACACCCACGGCCTGCCGGTGGAGATCGAGGTGGAGAAGGAACTGGGGCTCGAAGGACGGCACCAAGTGGAGGCGTACGGGATCGAGAAGTACAACGCGGCGTGCCGCCGCAGCGTGCTCCGCTATAAGGAATTGTGGGACGAGCTGACCGCCCGCATGGGGTACTGGGTGGATATGGAACACCCGTACGTCACGTTCAAGACCCACTACATCGAAACGGTCTGGTGGCTCCTCAAGCAGATCTACGAGAAAGGGCTGCTGTACCAGGGGTACAAGATCCAGTGGTACAGCCCCGGCTCGCACACGGTGCTGTCCTCTCACGAGGTGAGCCTGGGGTACAAGGAAGTGCAGGACCCGAGCGTGTACGTTCGCTTCCCTGTGGAGGGGCAGGAGAACACGTACTTCCTGGCGTGGACGACCACCCCATGGACGCTGATCTCCAACACGGCACTGGCCGTGGGACCGGAGATCGAGTACGTCAAGATCCGGCACGCGGGGGAAGCGGGCGACGAATATCTCTACCTTGCAGCCGCCCGGCTGTCCATCATTAAGGAGGACCACGAGGTTCTGGAGACGTATACAGGACGGGATCTCGTGGGGATGACATACCAGCCCCTGTTCGACTATTTCCTGGACGAGGGTAGGCAGGGCGGCGCGTGGCGCGTGGTGCCGGCGTACTTCGTTTCCACGGAAGACGGTACGGGCGTCGTGCACATGGCGCCGGCCTACGGCGCCGACGACTTCGAGGTCGGGCGACGAGAGGGGCTGCCGTTGTTTAACCCGGTTACGCCGGACGGCACGTTCGGTGATAAGGCTGTGCTCGTAGCAGGGCAGTGGTTCAAAGACGCCGACAAAATCGTCAACCGCGACCTGCGAGAGCGGAGCCTCCTGTACCGGCACGAGACCTACCTGCACAACTACCCGCACGACTGGCGGAAGGGCACACCGCTGATGAGCTATCCGGTCGAGAGCTGGTTCATCCGGACTTCGTCGATCAAGGACCGGATGATCGCGCTCAACGACACCATCAACTGGCAGCCGGAAAGCATCGGCGAGGGGCGTTTCGGCGAGTGGCTGAAGAACAACGTGGACTGGGCGCTGAGCCGCCGCCGTTACTGGGGGACTCCGCTGCCCATCTGGATCAGCGACAGGCCCGGATCGACCGAGATGGAAGTCATCGGCTCCATCGCCGAGCTGCGGGAAAGGGTCGGAGAGGCGCTTCCCCCGGACGAGGAACTGGACCTGCACCGGCCCTACGTGGACCGGCTGACATGGCCCGCAAAGGATGGGGGCACGATGCGCCGGGTGCCAGACCTGATCGACGTGTGGTTCGACTCGGGGGCCATGCCGTACGCGCAGTGGCACTACCCGTTCGAGAATCGGGAACGTTTCGAGCGAACCTTCCCGGCGGATTTCATCGCCGAGGGCGTGGACCAGACGCGCGGATGGTTCTACACACTGCACGCCATCGCCAGCCTGGTCATGGACAGCGTGGCGTTCAAGAATGTGGTCGTCAACGGGCTCGTGCTCGCCGAGGACGGCGAAAAGATGTCCAAGACCAAGGGCAATGCTGTCGATCCGTTCCAGGTGATCGGCACGTTCGGCGCCGACGTGGTCCGGTGGTACATGATGGCGAACAACCCGCCGTGGGAGAACACCAGGTTCTCTGAGCGCGGGTTGACGGACACCCTGCGCAAGTTCTTCAACACCCTGCAAAATGTGTATTCGTTCTTCGCTACGTACGCGAACGTGGACGGGTTCACGTATGCGGAGGCGCGGATCCCGGTAGCCGAGCGACCTGAACTGGACCGGTGGGTGATGAGTCGCCTCAATTCCACGATCCAGGTGGTCGATGCGTCGCTGGCGGATTACAACCCGACGCGGGCGACGCGGGCCGTCGAGCGGTTCGTGGACGAGCTTTCCAACTGGCATATCCGGCGCTCGCGGCGGCGGTTCTGGAAGGCGAAGGCGGGCGCGGGAGACGGCGCCGTCGGCGCAGTACCCACCGCAGGCGGATCGTTCCAGGTGGAGACGGACAAGCTGGCCGCGTACCAGACGGTGTACGAGTGTGTCGTGACGGTGGCGAAGCTCATGAGCCCCGTCGCTCCGTTCTTCAGCGAGTGGCTCTACCGCGCCCTCAACGGAACGGCACACCGGAACCCGGCGGAATCGGTTCACCTGGCCGATTTTCCCGAGGTAGAGGAAGGGGCCATCGACCGCGGCCTGGAGCACCGGATGGGACTGGCGCAGACGATCTCGTCCATCGTGCTGGCCCTGCGCAACCAGAGTGGCATCAACGTCCGGCAGCCGCTGCCCCGGATCCTGGTGATCACCGGTCCGGGTGTAGATAAGAAACACGTGGAGCGCGTCCGAGACGTGATCGTGGACGAGGTCAACGTCAAGGATATCGAGTACCTGGCGGCATCGAGCGGCATCGTGAAACGCACTGCAAAGCCCGACTTCAAGCGGCTGGGCAAGCGTCTCGGCAAGCAGATGAAGCCCGTCAACGAGGCGGTGCGCGGGCTTTCCAATGAGGAGGTCGAGCGTTTCCTGGAGGAAGAGCGGCTCGTGCTGCACGTGGGCGGAGAGGAGGTCGTGCTCGACCGTGAGGACGTGGAAGTCACGAGCGAGGGAGTGGCCGGCTGGCTGGTCGAGCAAGAGGACGGTGTGACCGTGGCGCTCGATACGACGTTGACGGACGAACTCTTGTCGGAAGGGCTGGCGCGTGAGTCCGTCAACCGGATCCAGAACCTGCGTAAGACGGCGGATTTCGACGTGACGGACCGCATCCGGGTGGAGTACAGTGCGTCCGACAGGCTGGCCGAAGCGATCCGGCAGCACGCCGTGTGGATACGGAACGAGACCCTTGCTCTGGAGTTGGAGAGTGCCAGGCAGCCGGAAGGCTCGCACGTAGAGACATTCGACATCGGCCCGGAGCGGCTGACCCTAGCGGTGAGCCGGGCTGCCGGGGAGGCGGTTTCATCCGGGCATTCATAGGAGATGTGCAGCGTGGGCCGGGCGGTGAAGGCAACCTGTAATGGGGCGCCGCGCCGCAGGCTCATTTTTGTTCTGCCTTGTGGAGCATGGCGACGTGCTCTCCGGGGCCGATATTCATCGGTAATCGCGTAAGCAGTATGCCTGAGAAAAGACCCCCCACCTTTACGTCGGATCTGGCATCGGTCCCCTTCTACGCCGAGTCTACAGACGAAGGCACGGAAGAGGTGACGCCGCAGGATCAGATCGATAAGCAAACACCCTTCTCCGACGAGGAGCTGGAATACTTCCGCAACCTCATCGTGGAGCGCCGCCGCGAAGCGGTCGACGATATCGAGCGGATGCGCGCGCAACTGGAGGACGCCCGCGAGCAGCGGGAAAACGATACGGCGTACAGCTTCCACATGGCCGATGCCGGCACGGATGCGATGGAGCGGGAGAAACTATATCTCATGATTGCCCGGCAGCAGAAATACGTCGGCTACCTGGATCGCGCCCTCGAACGGATCAAGAACAAGACGTACGGCATCTGCAAGGTGACGGGCAAGCCGATCTCGAAAGAACGGCTGGAAGCCGTCCCCCACACCGAGATCTCCATTGAGGCCAAGCTGAAGCAAAAGAAGTAAACCCGTTCCGCGCACCTCGGCCAGTTTCCCGGTGACTAATTTCCCTATGCGTATTCTCTGGGTAACCGCCCTGACCCTCGTGGTCGACCAGCTCGCAAAGTTTGCGGTGGTCAAGTTGATGTATCCCGGCCAGTCCCTTCCAGTTTTGGGAGACTGGCTGCGATTGACGTACACGACGAATCCGGGGATGGCTTTCGGGATCAGCTTCGGACCGCCGGGACTGGTGACGGTGCTGTCACTGCTCGCCACCATGCTGATCGTCGGTTATCTGTTCACGATCAAAGGCGGGTATAAGCCATATCTGGCCAGCCTGGCGCTGATCCTCGGCGGCGCGCTGGGCAACATCATCGACCGTGTTTTTTACGGCGTGATCTACAACCACGGCGGGCTCTTCACGGGCGAGGTGGTGGACTTCATCCACGTGAACATCTGGCGGGGGTACGTACCGAGCGGCTTCCCCTTGCTTGGCGGCAGCTACGTGGCGCTCTTCCCGATCTGGAACGTTGCCGACATGGCGATCGTCATCGGGGTGGTGGGCATTCTGGTCTTCCAGAACCGGTTCCACGAGCTCCGCGCCCGGACCATTTCGATGGCCGGTGCGCCCGGCCCCGCATCCTCCACGCTGCCGGAGCCGGGCAACCTGGAGGGGTTTTCGCTCGGCTCTCCGGCAGATTCGGAGGGATCGGCCGTGGCCTACACGACGCCGGGAGGCGAGAGTGAGCAGTGAGCGGAGGAGAGGGGGATCATAGGCTCCTGGATTCGTTGTCACTTCGATTCACAGCAGTGCGGCAGGCATGTTAGTTGCTTGTTTATTCTAAATATGCCAGCCTGCAGGACAGTACTGGGATCTGGGTAAGGCGGTTTAAAAGAGTAGTATTGAGAAACGACTGGCGAGCGGGGTCGGTATGCTGTGTGCTACCTGATCGGCTCGCCACATCTGTTCCATAGCATTCGATGTCAGACATTCAGAGGCGCATACGCAACTTTTGCATCATCGCCCACATCGACCACGGTAAGAGTACCCTGGCCGACCGCCTGCTTGAGCTTACCGGCACGATCAGCCAGCGCCAGTTGCAAAACCAGGTGCTGGACAGCATGGACCTGGAGCGGGAGCGCGGCATTACGATCAAGAGCCACGCCATCCGCATGAACTACGAGGCCCGGGATGGAGAAGCGTACGTCCTCAATCTGATAGATACCCCCGGCCACGTCGACTTCACCTACGAGGTATCCCGTGCGTTGATGGCGTGCGAGGGCGCCATCCTCGTGGTGGATGCCGCCCAGGGCATCGAAGCGCAGACGATCTCCAACCTGTACCTGGCGATCAACCACGACCTGGAGATCATCCCGGTCCTCAACAAGGTCGATCTCCCGAACGCCCGTCCGGACGCGGTCGCCAAGACCATCGAGGATCTGATCGGCGACCCGGCGGAGAGCATCCTGACGATGAGCGCGAAGACGGGTGAGGGGGTGCCAGAGCTGCTGGAGGCCATCGTGCACCGGATACCGCCCCCGAAAGGAGATCCAGAGGCGCCGTTGAAGGCCCTTATCTTCGACTCCGTCTTCAATACCTACCGGGGGTCTATCGTGTACGCCCGCATCTTCGACGGCACGCTGCGCCCCGGCGAACGCATGCGGTTCATGGCGAACGGGCGGGAGTACGACGCCGAAGAGATCGGCATCCTGCGGCTGGGCATGCAGCCGGTCGAACGCCTGCACGCGGGCGAGGTGGGCTATATCATCGGCTCGGTGAAGGACGTGCTCGACACAAGGGTGGGCGACACGATCACCAAGACCTCACACCCGGCGTCCGAACCGATTTCCGGCTTCCGTGAAGTGAAGCCCATGGTGTTCAGCGGTGTCTACCCCACCAACGCCGATCAGTTCGAGGATCTGCGCGCTTCTCTGGACAAGCTCCAACTCAATGACGCCTCCCTGACGTACGAGCCGGAGACCTCTGTGGCACTCGGGTTCGGCTTCCGCGTGGGTTTTCTGGGCCTGCTTCACATGGAGATCGTCCAGGAACGGCTCGACCGCGAGTTCAACCTGGACATCATCACCACCGTACCGAACGTTAAGTACGAGGTGACCACGACGACGGGCGACCTGGAGATCGTAGACAACCCCAGCAAGTTGCCGGATGCCGGAAAGATCGAGGAGATCCGTGAGCCGTACGTCAAAGCGGAGATCATCACCCCGACGGAATACATCGGCAACCTGATGCAGCTCTGCCAGGACCGGCGCGGCACCTACGTGAACACGCAGTACCTGGACACGGAACGGGTCAACCTGCACTACGAGCTGCCGCTCGCCGAAATCGTGTTCGACTTTTACGACCGGCTCAAGAGCGTCAGCCGGGGCTACGCCTCGTTCGACTATGAGTTCGTCGCGTACAGGCCCAGCCAGCTCGTGAAGCTGGACGTCATGATCAACGGCGACCCGGTCGATGCGTTTTCCACCATCGTACACCGGGACAAGGCGTACGAGCTCGGCCGGAAGCTGACGAAGAAGCTGCGGGAGCTTATCCCACGCCAGATGTTCGAAGTGGCCCTTCAGGCTGCCGTAGGATCGCGCGTGATCGCACGGGAGACTGTTAAAGCCATGCGCAAGGATGTGACCGCCAAATGCTACGGCGGCGACATCAGCCGGAAACGGAAGCTGCTGGAGAAGCAGAAGGAGGGCAAGCGGCGGATGAAACAGGTGGGCCGAGTAGAAGTCCCACAAGAAGCTTTTCTTGCCGTGCTCTCCATGGAAGACTGAATGGATTTGAAACCCCGGACGCTGCAGAACGACGTGAAATACTGGATCATCATTGCGGGGCTAACGGTTGCGATGCTGGGCGCGGCTTCGACGGCTCACGCCCAGGACCTGATTGAGCTGTACCGGACCGAGCGCGTCCAGGCGCAGGCCGCCGAGCTCGCCCAGTCTCGGGGGATGGCGCTGACGCCGCTGGCGCCCGAGCACCTTTCGGTTTCGACGGACTCCTTGTTTGCAGAGGCGGCAGAGGACAGCGTCGCCGCGCCCGTGGAGCCGCCCAACCCTTTTCTGGAGGCGAGCTGGCAAGCAGTGCACCACTTTGCGCGGGGCTGGTTCGACGAGAAGTTCGCCGATGTGAAGTGGGCTTATCTCGGAAACGCCCGGCGTAGTCCACTCGATACGACGGTGACCCCAGAACTGCGGGCGCGGCTGGAAGCGCAGTTTGAGCGGCCGACGCGTACCTTGCTGGACGTCCTGCGCGAGCATGAGAACGAGCCGGATGAATACATTCAGTTCGAGTATGACTTCGTCGTGAACGACTCCATTCCGGTGCTCGTCCTGGATACGGCGGGACCGTTCGACCGGGGCGTCGTGATCGCCAGCGACGATCGGTATCGGTCGTTGCTGGACGAGCTTCGCGTGGGGCTGGCTGCCCAGCTCTTTGGCGGGAAGCGGCCAGCGCCTTATACAGACTATTATTTCGATGCAGAGCCCCGCGTCTGGTATCTCACCGGCTATGACGGCGTCCGATATTTTACGCAACCCGTCAAGCGGCCTAACTTCATACGATGGAGCCTGCCGGATATTCAGCCATCCTCTATCGCGAAAGAAAAAGGGCAGCAGAGACGATGAGGCCATACATTGGGGATGGCGACACAGATTTGAGAGCACCAGGACGATTGGATAGCGCCCGTCCTGTGGAAGTGAGTCCTAGATAAGATGAAAAAGTCGAATTCGTTATTAGCCATTCAAACCGGAACGGAGAGCAGCGCGAAGGACACCAAGCGCCGGCAACGGGGCACGAAGGCCCCTGCCCTCGACCGGAACGGGCGACGGCCAGGGCCCAGGCCTGAGAAGCCGAAGAAAGGCCCGATCCGTGAATGGACCGACGCCCTCATTTTCGCGCTCGTCGTCATGCTGGTCGTTCGGACCTTCGTATTCGACCTGTACCGCATCCCGACGCCGTCCATGGAAAAGACGCTGCTCGTCGGCGATTATCTATTCGTCTCGAAGCTGAACTACGGGACGCGGACGCCGATGACGCTCGGAATCCCCTTCACGCAGTTGTATGTGAAGGGCATCCACCTCCCGTGGACACGGCTGCCGGGCTTCTCGCACATCGAGCGCGGAGACGCCGTCGTGTTCAACTATCCGAGGGATGACAAGCCCATCGACCGGAAGACGAACTACATCAAGCGTATCGTGGGACTGCCCGGCGAAACGATTCAGGTGAAGGACAAGACGGTTTATATAGATGGAGAAGCGCTCCCCCTGAAGCCGACCATGGAGGAGTTCTACAATGTCTACAAAAAGGACCGCATGTACCGGCTGTCTGAGACGAGGCTTGCCGAATTGGGGGTGACCAACGTGATGGCGACGCAGGATCCGAATCTGCTTCGGATCGTGGCGACGCCGGGGGCGGCGAAGGAGATCGCGTCATGGCCGTGGATCGCGCGGGTCGAGCCTTATGTGGCTCCCGAGGAGGCCGGTTACGGGCCCCTGATGTACCCTCCCAACCGTGAGTACACGCCCGACAACTACGGTCCCGTGACGATCCCGAAAAAGGACATGACGATCACGCTTACGGACGAGAACTGGCCTGTGTATGGGACTGTGATCGAGGAATACGAGCACCACACGGTGCGCAGGCTCGACGCCGGGAAGTACGAAATCGACGGCGAGGTCAAGAATCAGTACACGTTCGAGCAGAACTACTATTTCGCGATGGGGGACAACCGGGACAACTCTGAGGATAGCCGTTTCTGGGGGTTCGTGCCATTCGACCACGTCGTTGGCAAGGCGATCCTGGTGTATTTCTCCTGGGGCGACGACGGCCCCAGATTCGGGCGGTTCTTCCACATTATACGCTGAGCGGTTCTTGACGTGTAGATCCGGGATTGGGA
>DASSAV010000468.1:0-8983 GCA_035699265.1 Rhodothermales bacterium | reverse complement strand
ACCGGCATGACCATGTCAGCATTGTTGGCGAGCGTCACCACCGTGCGTCCGTCCTCGACGTCTACGCCGGTAACCGCCTGATCGAGTGTTTCCGAACTGTAGAACCATTCCTTCCAGAACCAGTCCAGGTCCTCTCCGGATACGTTCTCGATGGTTCGGAAGAAGTCGGCAGGCTGGGGATGCTTGTAGGCCCAGCGCTGGATGTACGCCTGGAACGCGGGATCGAATCGCTGGTGGCCGAGCACGTACTCACGCAGCATGATGAGCCCCTTCGCCGGCTTAGTATAATTCAGGAAGCCCCAGTCGGCCCGGCGCATCTCGTCGGGCTTGGTCAGGGAGGGCTGCGGCACGCCCGAGGCCATTTTCGCTGCGACCTGCTCGGACGCTTCGCCCCTGACCAGTTCCGTAGTCGGCCCGTAGTAGTCGATCTTCGAGTAGTGGTTGATGAAGGTATTGAAGCCCTCATCCATCCATCCGTAGCGCCTTTCGTCGCTGCCGACGATCATGGGGAACCAGCTATGGCCGAGTTCGTGGTCGGTCACGCTGAACAGGCCGGTCCCGCGGGCCTTGACCGAGCAGAACACGATCATGGGGTACTCCATCCCACCGACGATGCCGCCCACGTTGATGGCGACCGGCCAGGGGTAGGGAAACCACGTTTCAGAGTAGTCCTGGATGGTGTGGCGAGCATACTGGGTGGACATCTCCCAGCCGGGCTTGTCCGTTGTTCCGAGGCCCTCCTGTGGGTACACGGACATGACGAGCGTGTTCTTGTAGCTCGCCGCGTCCCAGATGAAGGCCTGCGACGCCGCCCACGTGAAGTCGTGCACGTTCTCGGCGTGGTACTTCCAGGTCAGCGGCCCGTTACCCGCCGGGCGGGTGCCCGGCTTGCCGACATCCTCCTGTGCGATGAGGGTGACCGTTTCGGCACTCGTACGGGCGCGATCGAGGCGCTGGCGTTGCTCCGCGGTCAGCACTTCGTCCGGGTTCTGTAGCTGGCCGGTGGCGACGACGATGAAATCGTGCGGGACGGTGAGTTCCACGTCGAAGTCACCGTACTCCAGGTAGAACTCACCCTGGCCCAGGTAAGGAAGCGTGTTCCAGCCGTTGACGTCGTCGAACACGTACATGCGCGGATACCATTGCGCGATCTCGAACACGGTACCCTGCTGCACGTCGAGGTAGCCCATCCGGTCGGCGCCGTAGTTCGGGATGGTAAAGCCGTAATCGACGGCTATCTGCATCTTGCCGCCTTTCGCCGCAAGCGGCTGGGCGAGCGGGATGCGCATGGCCGTATCATGGATCTGGAACGGAACGGACGTGCGCTTGCCGTTCTGAATGACGGCTACGCTCGCGATGTCGTATCCGCCGCCGGGGAACGAACCGCGCCAGCGAGAATCGGCGGGCTGGACGGACGAGCCCTGGCTGCCCGGGCGGAAGAGGTTCTGGTCGAGTTGGAGCCAGATTTGGTCCAGCGGCTCCGGGGCGTTGTTGGTATACGTAATGACCTCTGAGCCTGTGATGCGGTGCCGGGCCGGATCCAGAGATGCCTTGATCGAATAATCGGCACGTTGTTGCCAGTAGGAGGGGCCCGGCTTGCCCGATGCGGAGCGGTACTGGTTCGGAGAGGGAAGGTCGAGCGTTTTGAACTGCTGGACGTTCGGGGATGCACTGTTTTGTTGCTGCGCTGCGGCCGGAGTAGCTAGAAGGCCGAGGAGCAGCGTCAGTGCGAGCAGTCGCTGTGCGTACTTCATCAGGTTGACGCTTTTGTTGATCGATCAGGGAATATAGTCACGCGTGCTGGAGCGTGCGCAGCATGAACTCTAACAGGGTGAGCAGAATCACGAGAACGAAAGAGCCCAGGGACAATCTAAACAAGAAGGCGCGTAGTCGACGGAAGTGCCGGCTGCGAAGCGCCTCCGCCTTCGCCCCGCGAGCAAAGACGATCAGGGACACGATGAGCCCGCCCGCGAGTGCGGCGAGGGTTAGAACTCCTACTGCTCGAATAAAGGGCTCAAGCACTTACGACGGCAGCCTCTGCTGCAGAACATGACTTGCTTTACGGGAAGGCGGCTGACGGACTGCGTCGCAGAGTGCGGGGTCGATGGCTACTTGCGAGCGTCTTTGTGATTCATCTCCGGCCTTCAGGAGGGCAGGAGACTGTCGCGCTTCATCACAGATGCTGTTGAATGGTTCTGGTCTACTTGGGTTTCCGCGTGCATGAAGAGCATGTGGGGGAGCCGTAAGGCACTCATCCGCACGGATCATGAGACGTTCTGGGGCATTAACGGATTTTCGTCCCTTTCGGTCGACTCTCCCCTCAGGCCTGGCTATCTTACGGAAAGCAGGGAGCCATTCGTTCACGTCACCATTCATTCAGGACGCATGCCGCGTCAGTTCGCCCTCTTCAAGCAAGAAGCATCCCTATCGGCCAGCGAAGAAGCTGAACTCATTCTGCAGGGGCTGAACGCCGAGCAGCAGGAGGCGGTACGTCAGACCGAAGGCCCCGTGCTCATCATCGCCGGGCCGGGGTCGGGGAAGACACGGACGCTCACGCACCGCATCGCTTATCTCATCGCCTCCGCCAGAGCCCGTCCTCAAGACATTCTCGCCCTGACCTTTACCAACAAGGCGGCGCGTGAGATGAAGGAGCGCATTCAGAAGCTCATCGGCGCGGGCGCCTCGAAGGGCATGTGGATGGGGACGTTCCACGCGATGTTCGCCCGGCTCCTGCGGGCCGAAGCCGAGCGGATAGGCTACACGGCCGACTTCAGCATTTACGATACCGACGACTCCGAGCGGATCATCAAGGAACTGATGAGCCGCTACCACATCGACAGCAAGCAGTTCGGCGTACGCCTGCTCCGCAGCCTGATCTCAAGCGCCAAGAACCAGCTCGTTTCGCCTGAGGAGTACGCACGCGTCGCCGTCACGGAGCAGCAGGCCAAAGCGGCGCAGATCTATGGCCCGTACGAGGGGGCGCTTCGGCGGGCGAATGCGATGGACTTCGATGATCTGCTCATCCGGCCCGTGGAGTTGTTCCAGCACGCGCCGGAAACGCTCGTCAAGTACCAGACGCGCTGGTCATACGTGCACATCGACGAGTACCAGGACACCAACCACGCGCAATACGTGCTGGCGAAGATGCTGGCCGCCCGGCACCGCAACATCTGCGTGGTCGGGGACGACGCCCAGAGCATCTACGCCTTTCGCGGCGCAGACATCGGCAACATCCTCTCCTTCCAGCGCGACTATCCGGATGCGAAGGTGATCCGGCTGGAGCAGAACTACAGGTCCACCAAGCGCATCCTACAGCTCGCCGACGCCATCATCAAGCGGAACCAGGACCGGCTGGACAAATCGCTCTGGACGGACAACCGGGAAGGCGACTACGTCGTGGCGATGGAGGCCCTGTCGGAGAAGGATGAGGCGCAGAAGATCGAGCGGACGATACGAGACCTCCAGGTGCGGCTGGGCCACACGTACCGGGAGTTTGCCGTGCTGTATCGGACCAACGCGCAGAGCCGTTCGCTGGAAGATGCGCTGCGGCGCGGCGGCATCCCGTACCGGGTCGTTGGGGGCGTGTCCTTCTACCAGCGGAAGGAGATCAAAGACGTGCTGGCCTACCTGCGCCTGGTGGTCAACCCGAATGATGCCGCGAGCATCGCCCGGGTAATCAACTACCCGGTACGCGGGATCGGAGACAGAACACAAGAGGTACTGGCAGACTTCGCGCGACGTGAGGGGATCACCCTGTGGCAGGCCATCGAACGGGTGGAAAAGGCCGGTCTATCCGGCCGAGCCCAGGCCGCCGCAGAGAAGTTTCGTTTCCTGGTCGCGCAATACGCCGCCCAGGCGACTACCCGGCCCGCTGACGAGATCGCCCGTGGGCTCATCGAAGAGACGGGCATCTTGACGGAATTTCGCCAGGAGAACACGCAGGAGAGCCTGGTCCGCTGGGAAAACGTCCAGGAGCTAATTTCGGCCATCGCCGAATTTACCGCCCAGGCCGGCGAAGCAGGGTCGTTGAGCGCATTCCTCCAGGAGGTGTCGTTGTTGACGGACGCCGACAACGAGGACGAGGACACCAACCGGGTCACGCTGATGACGCTCCATGCGTCCAAAGGGCTCGAGTTCCCCGTGGTATTCATTTCGGGTCTGGAGGAGGGGTTGTTTCCCCTCTCTCTGGCGGCGCAGGACCGGAAGGATCTGGAGGAGGAGCGGCGCCTCTTTTACGTGGGTGTCACCAGGGCGCAGGAGCGGTTGTACCTCACCTATGCCCGTAGCCGCTTTCGCTACGGCGAGATGCAGCCGTCCGTCCGCAGCCGCTTCCTGGACGAGCTGGATTCGGACGTGATCCGCACGGAGACGGGTGGATCCTACACGGTGCGGAATGACCGCTTCACGCTGAGTGCGCAGACGCGGGAGTTCGAGTACAACGAGATGGACCCGTATTACTACCGGCGTAACCTGCGGGGCGAGAACGGCACCAAGAAACGCAGCTCCGCCGGGGCGGCCGGTACGTCCACCGAGCGGCGCGTGGTGTACGACGAGGGCCAGAGTGACATCGTGCCGGGTATCCGGGTCGAGCACCATCTGTTCGGGGAGGGCAAGGTGCTGGCGCTCGAAGGAAACGGCGATCAGGTGAAGGCGACCGTATTCTTCAAGGAGGTCGGGCAGAAGAAGCTCGTGCTTAAATTTGCCCGGCTGAAACGGATCGGCTGACTTCGATTTTGGATTCAGGAAGCGGGGCTTGCGGGGATGGGAGAGGCATTTTTATATCGACATGCGATACGGAATTCTAGCAATAGCCCTGCTGTTGGCGGCATGTGGGGGCAAGGACGCGCGAGAGCGGATCGTGATCTATTCACCGCACGGGAAGGAGATGCTGTCCGAATCTGAACAGGGGTTCGAGCAGCTGCACCCGGAGGTGGACGTGCAGTGGATCGACATGGGTGGGCAGGATGCCTACGATCGCATTCGCACGGAGAAGGAGAACCCGCAGGCGAGTATATGGTGGGGGGGAGCGGCCCAGACCTTCGCCCGTGCAGCCAATGAGGGTCTGCTCGATCCCTATACGCCGACCTGGAGCGAGTCAGTGCCGCCTGAAGCACACGATTCGAACGACTATTGGTACGGCACCTTCCTGACTCCAGAAGTCATCGCTTACAACGATCGGGTCGTGAGCGAAGCCCAGGCGCCTGGCGACTGGGACGACCTGCTCGACCCGGTATGGAGGGGGCGCCTCCTCATCCGTTACCCGCTGGCATCCAGTACGATGCGTACGATCTTCGGCGCCATGATCCTGCGGCAGCCGACGGTGGAAGAGGGATATGCCTGGCTGGCGCGGCTGGATCGCAACGTGAAGACCTACACGGCCGACCCGACGCAGCTTTACCTTAGGCTGGCGCGGCAGGAGGGGGACGTCACGCTCTGGAACATGCCGGACATCGAATTGCAGTCGGAGCGGAACGGGTATCCGTTCGGTTACAGAATACCGGCCGCGGGGACGCCCGTGCTCGTCGACGGGATCGCCCTCGTCAAGGGCGGGCCCAACATAGACCGGGCCAAGCAGTTCTACGAGTTTGTGACCAGCGACAGCGCCCAGATCCATCAGGCCACGGCCTTCTACCGGATCCCCGTACGCAAGGACATCGATTCCACGAAGCTGCCGACGTGGATCTCAAAGGCCAGGATCAAGCCCATGGCGCTCGATTGGGACCGGCTGGAGCAGGAGGGTCCTACGTGGATGCAGTATTGGGACGAGCAGATCAAGGGGCGAGGGGAGAACTACCTGCGAGAGCGGGGCCTGGAATGAGTCCGTTTGCGAGTGTGGGAGTTTGGGTGCATGGAGAGGTGCCCCGTATGTAGTATATTCCCGGCGGCCGCCAACTGATGACATAGGGCATCGGTTCGTCAGGCGTCCCCTTATGCGGCAATGGAGTTTGCCCTGAACTGCCGAACGGCTGATGACTCCTACCAGTGGACACGTCCTGGTAGGAGTTTTTTGTTGGAGATCCGAGATGCTCAAGTTCGTTTACATCGCCATCGGAGGTGCCATGGGATCGGTGCTGCGGTACCTGGTTTCGGGCTGGGTGTACCGAGTGACTAGCGAGACCTTCCCCTGGGGCACGTTGGCCGTCAACATTGCCGGTTGCTTCGTGATCGGTTTTCTCTGGGCGCTCGCGGAGCGCGTGGTATTCTCCGCAGGTGCGCGCGCGTTCGTTTTCACCGGGGTACTCGGCGGGTTTACGACATTCTCGACCTTCGGCCTGGAAACTTTTAATCTGCTCCGCGACGGCGAAGCAGGCTACGGCCTCGGCAATGTGGTCGGGAGCACCGTCGCCGGGATTGCCGCCGTGTTCGCTGGGTTTGCCGCCTGCCGACTCCTGCTTGGCATCATCAGTGCAGGAGAGGCCACATGAAACTGCCGGAAGAGGGATTACTGCTCCGCATCTTCGTGGGCGAGAGCGATCAGCATCGGGGCAAACCTGTCTATGAACAGATCGTCTTGAAAGCACGCGAACTGGGCATGGCCGGTGCAACGGTCCTGCACGGCACGATGGGGTTCGGCGCGGCCAGCCGCATCCATACGGCCAAGCTGCTACGGCTTTCAGAGGATTTGCCGGTGGTGGTCGAACTCGTAGATACTGAAGAGCGGATAAACCAGTTGCTCCCCTTCCTGGACGAAGTCGTCCGGGGCGGCCTGATTACCCTGGAGCGCGTGCGCGTGATGAAGTACCGGCCGGAGCAGCCTGTGTAGGAATCACGCCTGCTTCAGAGACTCGTCGCTAGCGCTCAGAACGCGCTGCCGATCGTGTAAAGGGCTCCATCCACCGGGCAATAGCAGGTCCGTTCGCCCATCGCGCCATAACCGCTCGGGTGCCTTGAGGCACCTTCATCGTCAGGGAAGCGGGACCGATCTCGCCGTCCGTAACGGTATGCACTGTGAGTGAGGCGGGGTGCAGTATTGCGAGGATGCCACCGCCAGGGGAGGAGAATGCGTCTACAGCATCCGGGGCAAAGGCACGGATCCGGGGCCAGCCCGGCGCCAGCGTATCGGCCCCCACGAGGGCAGGGGGGATCTGAGTTTCCACGTCGAAGTCGGCAGTGGCACTCAAGGCGACGGATGCCGGATCGAGCCGCCCCTGTATAGCCCAGTGCCCATGTTTCCGAACGACGTTCCAACTCGCCGCGTCCGGTTCAGGCAGGTAACGTTCGCGCTCATCAGGTGGGAGCCCGCTCAGGTACTCTTCGGCAGCACTTACGAGTGCGGCCTGGCCGGCATCCCCGAGCACAGTTGAGATCGGCAGGCCGAGACTTGCCGTGCTGTCGATTGGGATGACCGCGAAGGTATTGAAGGTCCACGGGTGGGCGGCATCCTCGCAATAGCCAGCCGTCTGCACCTCAATGGACAGGTACCGTGGGCTTGCAAAGTTGATGGTCTGGGTGCGATGTCCCTGGCAATACTCGCCGTTATAGGCCTGTATGCCCGGAAACTTGGTGGTTCCATTCAACGGAGCCGACCAGACGAAGTCCTCCACCCAGTCGTTGTATATGCTTCGCTTCGTGTCGACACGCCAGAAGCCGCCGCTGCGCGGGACCAGAAGGCCGGGCAGGTCTCCTAAGGTGGAAATCGTACCGTTACGGCTCGTGATGAGGGCCGTGTGATAGGTCGGCCGAGCGAGTGAGTCTGCGCTGCCTGCATAGTAAGGGATTGGCCGCGGTATGCTTACCGGCGAACGGTAGCCAAGCAGAAGGGCGGCGTCCTGGGCATGCGCCGCCGTGGCCGCAAGTGGACCCATGAGCAGGAAGCTCAGGAGAAGAAGTGACAAGAACTGCCCCGGTCCGCAGCGCCGGATCAGACAGGTGGGGAGGTGCGGCACGATGAAAGAAGGAGGCACCTTCGCGTAGGATAGTCGTGTGAAGAGATAGCGGAAATCGTCCGGGTATTATAGGAGATGATCGTTCTAAAAGGTCCCGCCCGGCATGCTGAAAAGAAGCATTATTCGCCGCAATCGAAAGAGATCGGCGTCTTCGGACCAGCACCAAACAAAAAAGGAGGCCGGATAATGTCCACGGCCTCCTCGTACCTGAGCCGCACCTGGCTAGCGGCCGAAGAAGTAGTAAAGGATACAGCCAAGCAGGGGCATGAAGATGATGATGAGCGCCCACAGGACTTTGGTTCCGACGGTACGGGGGCTGCCGGCCAGTTCGACGAGCGCCATGATGTCGAGGATGACAATGATAGCGCCGCAGCATCCGAGGGACCAGAAATTGCCGACCCGGTCGAAGAGGTTGGGGCCGCAGCCAGCCAGCAGAAGCGTCGTGGTGACCAGGAGTGCGCCCGACAGGATGTTGTGTAGTCTTGTTTGCATGGCAATGAAAACAGATGAAACAGGTGGTGTTCGGCAGCGGCAGTCCGCGCTTGCTCTTCTCCTCATTCGGAAAATAGGCGGGAAAGATTCACGATGTGGCATCCTGGCGCGACGCGGTGGTAACGTGAATGCAAAAGGGGCTGGCTTCAGGATAGCCGGAGATAGGAACTGAGGGAGGGCGGGGGGGTAGGAGGGCGCGGCTGTGTACTGGCTGCAAGCGTAACCCTCTACTGCTCTATGCGCATCGGATCCATCGAACTTGGTGAGCGCCCTCTCTTCCTCGCGCCCATGGAGGACGTGAGCGACCCTCCGTTCCGGCTGCTGTGCAAGCGGTATGGGGCGGACATGCTCTATACCGAGTTCATCTCATCTGGCGGGCTGGTTTACGCCGCCGAGGAGACGGTCCGGAAGCTGGATTTCTACGAGCAGGAACGCCCACTGGGTATTCAGATCTTCGGCGGTGAGATCGAACAAGTGCGTGAAGCTGCGAAGATCGTCGACGGTGCCGGGCCTGACGTCATCGACATCAACTTCGGATGTCCGGTGAAGAAGGTCGTGTGCAAGGACGGAGGAGCCGGGATTCTGCGCAACCTTCCCAAGATGGA
>DASSAV010000467.1:0-3926 GCA_035699265.1 Rhodothermales bacterium | reverse complement strand
CGTCGGCGGCAACCGGGGCCAACCGCCCCCCCGGATCAAGTCCGGGGCAGGCTCTTGAGGGGGCTGTCGCGCCAGCGACTGGGGGTGTATGGCTTTGCACAGGTTGTACGACACCCTCCGACCCTGACGGGCCACCTCCCTCAAGGGGGGAGGAGTTGAATGGCCTTCAGCCTTACCGTACTGTTGCTGTGGCCAGCGTAATTCCCCAGGCGGAAGCGGCCCCGGCCGCCGGCGAGCACGGCGCGCAGCCCCCGAACTGGCTCGTGCTCCCCTTCCTGGCGCTGCTTCTGATGATCGCGACCGGCCCGCTGCTCTACCCCCACCACTGGCACGCGCATTACCCGAAGTATTCCGTCGTCCTGGCCCTCTTGGTGGCCGCCTACTACCTCTTCGGCCTCGACGCCGCCGAGCCGATGTTCCACGCCCTCTCGGAATACGTCTCCTTCATCGCGCTCGTGGCGTCGCTCTTCATCGCGGCGAGCGGCATCTTTCTCCGGATCAACGCGCGCGGCACGCCGCTCAACAACACCATCTTGCTCTTCGTAGCGTCGCTCGTGGCCAACCTGATCGCTACGACCGGCGCCGCCATCCTCTTCATCCGCAGCTACCTGCGGCTGAATGAGGGCCGCACGCGCCCCTACCACGTGGCCTTTTTCATCTTCCTCGTGGCGAACGTGGGAGGCGCCCTTACGCCCATCGGCGACCCGCCGCTCTTTCTCGGCTTCCTGCGCGGTGTCCCGTTCTTCTGGACCTTACTGCACGTGTGGGACATCTGGCTCCCGACCACGATGCTGCTCCTGCTGGTCTTCTACGTGTTCGACGCGCGCAACAAGCAGGCCGGTCCGACGCCGATTCCTGGGGAGAAGACCGTTTCCATGCTCGGCTCGAAGAACTTCGCCTGGGTCGCCGTGATCGTCGGATCCGTCTTCCTCGACCCCAACATCTTCCCGGCACTGCCGGATCTGCACACGCTCTGGCACGTGCCGTTCGGAATCCGGGAGATCATCATGCTGGTCGCGGCATTCATGGCCTTCCGGTTTGCGAACCGGGAGGCCATGCAGCGCAATGAGTTCTCCTTCGAGCCCATCCGGGAAGTCGCCTGGCTCTTCCTCGGCATCTTCGCTACGATGCAGCCTGCCTTGCAGCTCATCAGCCGCTTCGCCCGGAATCACGCCGACTCCCTCACCGCCGGTACCTTCTACTGGGCGACGGGTATACTATCCGGCGTGCTGGACAACGCACCGACTTACCTGAACTTCGTCTCGGCCGCCATGGGCAAGTTCGGCCTGGACGTCGATCTGGCCGAACACGTGCGCGAGTTCGCGGCCGGCTCCTTCACGACCCCTGATTCGTCGTATTTCCTTGAGGCGATCTCCGTGGCAGCCGTATTTTTCGGTGCCCTAACGTACATTGGGAACGCTCCGAACTTCATGGTGAAGGCTATCGCGGAGGACAACGGCATCGAGACTCCCTCTTTCGTGAGCTATATTCTGCGCTACTCGATCCCGATTCTCATTCCGATCTACTTCCTCATTTACCTCGTCTTCTTCAGCGGCTGGGTGTTGCCCGCCCGCTGATCTTATCGTCATTCCCATGCGAGAACCACTTACCGACGAGCAAATTCAGACGGCGCTCCGCGGGCTGCCCGGCTGGTCGCACGAAAACGATCGGCTTCAGAAATCATTTGAGCTGGCGGATTTCCAGGCCGCCATCGCCTTCATCGTCCACCTGGCCTTTTCGGCGGATAAGCTCGACCACCACCCGGAACTGGCCAACGTCTACAACCGCGTGACGATCTCGCTGTCGACGCACGACGCCGGCAACCGGGTGACGGAAATGGACGTGAAGCTGGCCCGCGCCATCGAGGAAGCGGCCCGGGCGCACACAGCATCTGCATGATAGCACCTGAACGAATCCAAATCTGATTGTAATAAGATGGAAGCCACGCAGGCATTCGGAACGATCTTGACGGATCTATGGGGCGGTTTTTCCCTGGTGTTGATGGCCGTCGTCGGACTCGTCGTGATCGTGTGGGATGCGTTCTCCAACGATTCCAAGGCCGTGCCCTGGGTGGCTGCCGCCGCATTGGCCGTCGGCATCGTCTGGGAAGCCGCACATCTCAACGTAGCATCGCAGGCGATCTTCTCCGGGATGATCCGTTCGGGAGGCGTGGCATCTTTCGTCAACATCATCGTGATGCTGTGCGGGCTCTTCAGCATCGTACTCTCCATCCCCTACCTGAGGAGCATCCGGCACCCCTACGGCGAAGTCTACGCGCTCATACTCTTCGCCACGGTCGGAATGATCCTGCTCGGCACGGCCAACAACCTGGTCTCCGTCTTCGTCGGGCTGGAGACCATGTCGATCTGCCTCTACATCCTGACGGGGCTCGTCCGCGACGACGAGGGCGCCATCGAGAGCGCTTTGAAATACTTCCTGCTCGGCGCGTTCTCCACTGGCTTCTTCCTGTACGGCATCGCCCTGATCTACGCCGCTGCCGGCACGATGTCGCTGCCTGACATCGGTGCGGGGCTCCAGGCGTCGCACCTCTACGTGCTGTTCTGGGCGGGCGTCGGCCTGTTGCTGATCGGGTTTCTCTTCAAGGTGAGCGCCGTGCCCTTCCACATGTGGACACCGGACGTCTACCAGGGGGCGCCGACGACCCTCACGGGCTACATGTCCACGGCCAGCAAGGCCGCCGCCTTCGCCTCACTCATCCTCATCCTCTACTACGCCCTGCCGCCGGAGCGGTGGAGCCTCGTGCTGGCGGTCATCGCGGTGATCACGATGGTCCTCGGCAACGTCCTGGCGCTCGCGCAGAGCAACGTCAAGCGCATGCTGGCCTATTCCTCGATCGCCCACGCGGGCTACGTGCTGGTGGGGCTGGCGGCCGGGACGGCGGCCGGATATTCGGGCGCGCTGATCTATCTCCTCTTTTACGCCTTCATGAACATCGGGGCCTTCGGCGTGATGGCGCTCCTGGAATGGGACCAGCGCGAGGGCCGCGTGCAAACGCTCGATTCGCTCGCCGGCGTCGGCCACCGGCAGCCGCTTCTCGGCGTCGCGATGGGCGTGTTCATGTTCAGCCTGACCGGCTTCCCCCCCTTCGGCGGCTTCTTCGGGAAGTTCGCCGTATTCGCGCCCGCAATCGACGCCGGGCTCACCTGGCTCGTCATCGTCGGCCTGCTGGCCAGCGCCGTGTCTGCGGCCTACTACCTCCGCGTCCTGTGGGTCTTCTGGATGAAGCCCGCCGCGGAGGAGCCTGCGGAAGCCCGCACGGCCGTCTTCTCCGTCCCGGCATCCGCCGCCGCCGTCATCGTCGCCTGCGCCGTCCTCCTGATCGTCCTCGGCTTCGTACCCGGCCTCTACGACGTGACCCAGTCCTTCTTCCTGCACCCGGTCGCCGCCACCGCCGCCCTGCCGTAAATGGCGGATGGTTGAAGGTTGGCGGGGCAAGCGGCGACCGGCAGGTTGGCTACCTGTACTACCAAATCCGGCAGAAGCATTAAACAAAGCTGTCATTGCGAGCCCCCAGGAAAACAAGTTTCCGCCCGTGCGATGCATGACACCGAGCCGAAACGCCCCCCACCGGTCATCCCGAATCCCGCTCGCGGCTTCACCTGTGACGCCCTGCTCGGAATCCACGCTCCGGCTTATACATGGCTGAGGCGGGGTGAGGGATCTGTTCAACGTGGACCCGTTCAGGTGAAACCCAAGCCTCGCGTTCCAGCCCCAGGCATTCTATGAGACCGCGAGCGCATACGTGGAAGCTGCGCCATTGGTCAGGATCGATCCGGGTTCGGGATGACGTGTGGGGACGGGTGTGCTCCATTCTCAACCTGAACGCTCCCTGAAACATCTCATACCAGTTCTCGGAAACGATTGTGCATAGTCACCCAGGGATCGCCAGCGTATGGGAAGGCAAC
>DASSAV010000466.1:0-2996 GCA_035699265.1 Rhodothermales bacterium | reverse complement strand
GGCAAAGGGTCCGTCGATCACGGTCTTCTTCCCGTCGGCGAATCGGATGCGTTTGCCCTTTGAACTCGGATGAAGGCCCTCCCCTGCCAGCATCACGCCGGCTTTCACCAGTTCCTCGTTAAAGTGACCCATCTCGGTCAGCTCGTGCTCGCTCGGCAGTACGCCCGCTTCTGATTCGTCGTTGGCTTTGACCAGCACCATGACTCTCATTGTCGTGTCTCCGTTGAAGTTTGTTTCGGTTTCTGAGGCGGGCTTCTGGACGGTTTGGACCGGGTTTGTGTCCCGCTTCTATCAGTACGTCGAACGAGCCGACGCGAAATCGACACGCCGGGCGAAATTTTTTTTCGCGGGTTGTTTGTGGTCAGTTTTCCGTTGTTGGCACATCTCTGGTTGAAAGTTGCAGGTTGGGAGGTTGAAGGTTCGGGGTAGATGGCACACTTTCGCCTGGTTTGCGTGTGCCGGGGGTGAATCTGGCGTTTTCGGGGTATTTTGGGCGGTTTGGATGGCACACATGGCACAGGTTTGTTGGTTGTCAGTGGTTCGTGGTCAGTTGTTGGTGGTGGAATCGGACGGTGGAGCACGGCGCCAATGGCACACATTGGCGATCATGCGGAGGGTATCTCGGGCGCCACTCGCTCAACCGCACGGGGATTCCATCCGGCGCGCGGGCCGTGATTCGACGGATTCAGGAGGGTGCTTCCCCAATAGGCCGGGATATTCAGCTTTCGCTTCGGCGAATCCATACATCAATGACCACTCTCGCGTCCCTACGACCGGGAGGATCGATGGCATCCCGCCGGGCGGGAGCACAGGGGTGTGCCATCGGGTTCGGGTTGCATGAGGGCGATGCATCGCGTGGGTCCGTTTGCGCCGTGGCGTGGGGGCCGATGGTGCGGCCGGTGAGCACGGCAGCGGACGGGTGGATGCCTCGCCCCTACACAGGCCGGGCGGGATGGCACAACGGTGTGCCAGGGCCTGCGGGCGGCTGTCTCGCTCAGGGGCGCTGGATGCAAAATGTCAAAGAACGTGGGTGGTGTGGGTTGGAGGAGGTCTATGCGTATGTAATAAAATATGTGTGCCTGCACAAGGTTATAATCTTAACCTTGACTTTTCCGGTTGGGAGTTGAGGGGTTCGGGAAAGGGTGGCAGGTGCTGGCGTGGGGAGACGAAGCTGGGCGAGCGGCCGCTCGCCTCTACGGAAGAGGGGTTTTCATCGTCGGTAGTGCTGGTCTTCTGAAGCATCTCCCTCTTCCTGCCAGCGGTCCGAAACGACTACAGCGCCTTGCGGAAGTGGACGATGCGTTCGACTTCTTCGAACCCTAGTGCCCGGTGCGCGTGCTGACTCGTCTCGTTCTCCAGCGGGGTGTCTGAGGCGATTTCCGTGAATCTGTGCTCCCGCGCCCACGCCTCTGCGGCGTTCATCAGCGCTCGACCGACCCCGCTGCCCCTCGCATTTGGGTCCACGTACCAGCCTTCCACGTAGGGTGTGGGCCCGGTGCAGCCCTCGGCAAGATTGCGGACGAAGAGTTCCACGAAGCCGGTGAGGCGCCCCGGCACCGCTTCGCTGACGAAGACGGCAGTCAGCAGTGAGGATTCGGGCCCGGCTCCTTGCAGGAAGGCGTCGGTCTGGCGCGCGAGGTCGGTCTCGGGTTCGTCCGGCCATAACGCGGAACGCATCCTGAGCCAGTCGTTGCGATCATTGGGTCCGACCGGTCGAATGTGCATGTGTAATCATGGGGTGGCTGAATGATACGGGATCCAGTAGGTCAGAGCGAGTCGTGGAGAAGATGCAAACCACCCCGGCCTGCGGCCACCCCTCCTTGGAAAGGAGGGGAATCGCGTGTTGCTCCCCTTTACCACGTCAATTTGCCAAGACCATAAAAAGAGGGGAGTTTGTTTTGCGTGGGGCATTCTGGAATCCAACAACTGGATCCGGGATTAATATGCCAGAGAACCATTGTTCGCTTTCAGGTAGTCCTCCAGGCGGTCCAGGACTTCGGTCCAGCCCTGTACTTCGCCCTGATCGACGACAAGTCCGGTGTGGCGGGCGGTGAGTTCGGTCCGGCCTTCTTTCTCGGCGAAGGACACCGTTACCTGCATCTCCGGTGGGAAGCCGGGGCGCTCCACGCGGCGGCCTTCCGCGTCCGAAAACCAGGAGGTGCAGACGATCCGCTCGGGCGGGACCACTTCGTCGTAGACGCCCCTGACCCAGACGTCTTCGTAATCGGGAAAGCGGTGGCAGAAGTGGAGGGTGCCGCCGGGCCGGGCGTCCATCGTGCAAAACGGCATCGTCGCGCCTTTCGGCCCGTACCAGCGGGCGAAGTGTTCCGGCTGCGTCCATACCTCGAATACGAGTTCACGCGGTGCGTCGAACACGCGTGTGATGTCGAGCACGATGCCTTCCGGCTCTTCTGTGATGTTCAGTGTGTTCACTGGTGACCTCCTGTTTATGCTTTGCGGGTGGATGCGAAGTACGTGGCCATCGCGTCGAGCATGGTCGCCCAGCCCTCTTCGGTGCGGGCGGCGTAGGCGGCCCATACCTTCTCGTGTGTCAGGGTGAGTTCGCACCCGCCATTCGCGGGCCTGATTTCGACCGTTACCACGCTTTCATCCTCTGATAGACCTACGATGCCCCAGGTGAAGGCGAGGCGACGGGGCCGGTCGACCTCCCGGTACGTGCCGACGTGGTCGATCTCATCTCCCTGGCGGCGGACGAGGAAGGAGAACCTACCTCCCACGCGGGGCTCGGTCTGGATGTGCAGTACCTCCTCGTCGCGCAGCGCGGGGCCGAACATCCACTGGCTGATGCTGGCCGGGTCGATCCAGGCATCGAAGACCCGCTCCGCCGGGGCGGCGAAGCTCCGCGAGACGCGGACGACGGCGGGGCTGGAGCTGTCGTTTCCACCGACGCGCTCTGCCAGGTACTTCCCGAAGCGATTGAGGGTCTGGTTTCCGCCTTCGATGGCCCCGATCTCCCTGACGGCGTAATCGCGCGC